>JABXGY010000397.1 GCA_016550395.1 archaeon
CGAATTAGGCGGCGAAGACAAGTACAACCTCTTTACACGCAAACCGGTAACTGAAAAGGAACAAGGTCGAAGTTAACTCCATCTCCCATCGAGTGAGGAGAATTGATATGACACCGGGAACCCTGCTTGCCCGGACTAAAGAATGGCTTAAAACACATAAAATTCGAGTGACTAAGCGTCTGGGACAGCATTTTCTCATTGATGCAACAATCCTTACCCAAATTATCGAATACGCTAATCTATCCAGTAATGAATGTATTCTTGAAATCGGAACTGGAAACGGTGCCTTAACTCACATCTTAGCTAACAAGGTTCAACACGTCTACACTATCGAAAAAGACAAGGGACTCTACCAAATCCTACTGTCTGAGCTTGAATCTGATAAGCGAATTACCTTAATTCATGGGGATGCTGTTAAAATTAATTGGCCAAAAACTAACAAACTCGTCGCCAACCTTCCCTATAATATTTCTTCACCAGTACTGTTCAAATTCTTTGAATCAAACATTCCGATGGCAGTTATAATGCTTCAAAAAGAGTTTGCAGAACGGCTTACCGCTGAACCTAACTCAAAGCAGTATGGGCGACTTACAGTAATGGCTGCTTATCATGCAAATATTGAACTACTGCAATATATAGCACCTGAGTCCTTTTACCCTCCACCAGCGGTTGATTCTGCTCTAGTTCGAATCCATCGAAAGATAACACCCCCATTCTTAGTAAAGGATAGGAACCTATTTGCACAGTTAACAACCGCCTTTTTTAATCAGCGAAGAAAGAAAATCCGCACACCATTAAAATCAGTTCTAGGTCATAATCAGTTCCAGCAATTTCAGGACAAAATTCCATGGTTAGACCAACGTGTGGAAGAATTATCTCCAGAACAGATAGCCGAAATTGCAAACATTATCACTGAGGATATTAGCCAATGAGCCCTGCTGCTGCCTTCTTCGAAGACATATGGGTTATGGTCAACGACGGTGTCTATGAACCCGCAGAGGATACATTCATGCTCTGTGCCAATCTTGACACCACTTCTGCTGATACCGTATTAGAGTTGGGAACGGGATGTGGACTCGTAGCCATTGTCGCAGCAAGGACAGGTGCTCGAGTAATTGCTACTGATCAGTCCTCCTTAGCAATTCAGAATGCAAAATCAAATGTGGCATTTTACAATCTTCAAAATCAAATAGAAATCCGTCAAGGAAGCTTTTTTGATCCAATTAAACCAGGTGAACAATTTTCACTTATTGCCTTTAATCCACCATATCTACCAGGGACGACTAATGACCCCGCCTTTGACCCTACATGGTCTGGTGGGAAAGAGGGGCGTGAAGTCACTGAGATTTTTCTTTCTCAGTGTTCAAAGTATCTCCTTCCAACAGGTCGTTTATTGCTGATTCAGTCGACCTTATCCAATCCTGAAAAAACCCGGAAATACCTCGAGCGGCATTTTCACACAGCCCAGATAAAGGTCGAAAAGTCATTTTTCTTCGAACGCCTACTTCTTTTCGAAGCAATAAAGCCCATTAGTACCTCGTCATCGAAAAAACTTTAGAATCTTACTCGGCTGAATGATGGTGGGTGGTTCTGATGCCCGTCAACTTGACTGCGGAAGCACAAGCGGCGAAACACGCCTATGAAGAGGCAACCACCCTTGAAGAACGAATCGAAAAATTAGAGAAATTCATTTCTCTTATTCCGAAGCATAAATCTTCAGAAAAGATGGTAGCACAATACCGTCATCGGCTTACTGTTCTCCGTCAAGAGCGGGAAGACCGCCGTGCTCGACGTAGGATGGCTACGGGAGGACCCAGCTATTCACTGGCTAAAGAGGGGGCCGGTCAGGTCGTTTTTGTAGGAGTAACGAGTTCGGGAAAAAGTGCACTTTTAAACTGTTTGACTGGCGCTAAGGCTAAAGTGGGAAACTACGAGTTTACCACTCAGCTTCCTGAACCTGGGGTTCTCAAATATGGAGGAACAGACATTCAGGTTATAGAAATGCCTGCGCTATTTGAAGGGGCATTAGATAGTAGCATTGGTCGTCAGATTCTGGGTGGCATCAGAAATGCAGATCTCATTGTGTTAGTAATCGACCTTTCAAAACCCCCAACACCACAAATGGAATTTCTGATCGGAACACTAGAAGATGCGCGTATAAAATTAAACAAGGACCCTCCACCTATTCGTTTTGCCAAAACGGGAAGTGGAGGAATCCATATCATTGGTGTCACAAACTTTCAAGAAGACCCCGAACTTATCCATAGTTTGTTTCATCGAAGGCGAATTCACAATTGTTCACTCCAATTTCGTGGCCCAGCCACTTTAGAAGACCTTGTGGAAGTACTCGATAGCCGAACTACCTACGCACCTTCGATTATTATTGCCACAAAAGGAGATACTTCTCAGAGCTCACGCAATTATGAAACACTCCAAAAAGAATACGGAGAGAGGTTTCCAATATATCCGGTTTCAGTTGTGAAAAATCGTGGCATTAAAATCATTGCATCAGCAATCTTTGAAGGGCTTGGCGTAATTCGAATTTTCACGCGGAAAAGCTCTGGTGAGATCGGAGATAAACCGCTTATTTTACCACAGGGAGCTACCGTAGAAGACCTAGCCAAACGGCTACACAGTGACTTTCTCACAAGCTTTCGATATGCAATTGTATATCGAATGCACACAGGACAAATGCGAAAGAAAGTGGGACTGACTTTTCATTTAGAGGACCAGGATGTCATCCAGATCTTTACATCCTAGGGTTCAATTGAACCGTTAGCGCGTAAGATTAATAAGACGCCAGGATTTGCACTTACTCCCTACCTCAATGTGGGAGGCGAACAACAATGCCTGCTAGACCCGGAAAATGCTATCGACAAATCAAACGACCACCCTACACTCGTAAAGAATATGTCAAGCGGATACCAGGCAACAAAGTTGTTTTATGGAGAATGGGCAAGAGACGTAACCGAAACTTCCAATTAACACTGAGCCTGTTGGCCAAGGAAGCAGTACAGATTCGTCACAGCGCCTTAGAAGCTATGCGGGTATCAGCCAACCGCTTCCTCACCAAACAGCTGGGACCAGAGAACTATTTTCTGTGGCTTCGAACCTATCCCCACCAAATTCTTCGTGAAAAGAAGATGATGGCTTTCGCTGGTGCAGACCGAATTCAAGAAGGCATGCGACGATCCTTTGGCAAGCCCTTCGCCCTTGCAGCTCGTGTTAAACCAGGTCAACCAGTATTAACCTTAGAAGTAAATTACCGAGATCTTGATACCGCAAAGAGTGCACTTCGCCGAGCAGCCATGAAGATACCGACACCTTGTAAAATCCAATTAGATAAGGCACCGGATGAACTTCGTAAGAAGATTGGCTTCTAATTGCTGTAAATATCTCTTAACGAAGAAAAAACTGGAATTTTTGCACATTTTGGTTGGATTAGTTTAGCGGACTAGATATTGTCGGAACTTACTACCCGCATACTGCCCTCTTCGCCCCAAATCATTATTGATTTTAATGAGCCGATTGTATTTTGCAGTTCGTTCACCTCGTGCTGGGGCTCCA
>JABXGY010000398.1 GCA_016550395.1 archaeon
CGAAGGTATGGAAGTAGAATAGGGTAGCAATCCATGTTCGATTTGCCGATAACTTCGCATTTCATTTTTTTGATTGTGCAAGTTGTCGTGATAATCATAGCCAGCTTCATATTAGTGAAGATTTTCAATCGGTTAGTAAGAGTTGCAGAAGAAAAAATTAAGGTTCAAAGGGGACGCCTTGCCAATATTCAGAGATTCTTTCAGCTAATTGTCTATTCTGTTGCAATTATCTTGGTTTTATGGATCTTTGAAATTGATGTGACAGGGCTAGTTGCCGGTTTAGGAATTGGAGCTCTAATAATCGGCTTTGCATTGAAGGACATAATTGAAAATTGGGTTTCTGGGTTACTGATAATCTCAGCAAAGACCTACAGAACCGGTGATGTAATAAGAGTCGAGAACTTGACGGGTGTGGTTACTGACATAAGCCTAAGAACAACTAAACTGAAGACTTACGATAGAAACGAAATCATCATCCCAAATTCCATGCTGTTACAACAGAACATAATTAATCTCACTGGTGGGAAGAAGGAGACCGTAGCATCCATCATTTCTTACATTGACTATGTTTTCGACATTGAAAAAGCCAAAAAGGCCATAGAGAGCGTTCTTAGAAACCACCCAAACGTTGTCGTGGACGAAAAGAAAAGAAGAGAAATAAGGTTTGTTGTACGGAGTAAAGAATGGACTACAGAAATAGAGTCTCTGTTCTGGATAAATGCCCCTGAAAACGAGGAATTCATCAAGTCCAAGATTACAGAACTGATAAAAAAGAAATTTGAGGAAGAAAACATATTGCCACCAATCCCCGGATTTATGCGAAGAGAATTTCTGGAAAGCAAAAATTAAGTTTTTCAAACCCGTGCATATGCATGCATAATTGACGACGTAAGCCACAAGGCTAAACGTTCAGTTTTGATGTTTCCGGCATAACATGAATGACCCCTAAATTGACGAACACTCCTGTTGCATCCCATTTAGGTAATTTGATTAGCTCTATTATAGACGATTTCTTCTTACAGACTTCGATGAAAGGCATTCATGAGGCACTAGTCAAGAGAGCAACTTGCTCTACAAATGAGGACTGAGGATAATCAGCACCAAGTTAGATTGGGGTATTATTTGAGCTCATTCACTTTTATGAAAACAGCAAGGTTTGATATTCTTGGTTCACTTTGCCGTATTTGGCTTGAATGATGGAGCTGATCCTGCGCCAGTCCTTAGCTATCTTTGGCCCAAATTCGCTAGCTACGTGTTTCGTCACATAGTCCTTCATTGGTTTTTCACGTCTAATGATTCTTTCACGCCAGTTAATGCTGACTAAGCCCGCACGCCGCAAGTGATGGAGGCTTAGATAATTTGCTCGGGAACGAGGGGATAGCTTACACTCTCCACTAGATCGTTAAACAGAGAATCGATGGAAATCTCGTTTTCAAAACGTAAATATATTATCGCTACGACATCTAGCGGTCTTGAGCAGCTATCGTAGACTTGATTTTTGGTTTTATGAGTCTTTTGAAGTAGGCTAGTTTTACTATTTCTGTCGTAACCACGTATCCAAATACGACTAGAATCAGGGTGCCGAGCAAATGCAGAGGCAGCGAGGTGAATTCAGAAATATTCGTAATGGGAAGGTAAACTAATGCAAAGGTTATGGAGAGGGCGATCACCGAAGCCGAAACCAATTTTCTGCTAGGAGGTTCACTCTTCAAAAAGAACTTGTCCGTTCTTATCATGAACAAAACGAGTACTTCTGATAGGACGATTTCTACAAACAGGGTTGTCCTGAAGAGGGCTTCACCTACATTGAAAATGAAAATCAGAAGTAGAATAAGTACTACGTCGAACACAGCGCTTACTAGACCAAGTAGTCCGCCGAATTTGAAAATGTGGTTTATGTCCCATCTTCTCGGTCGTACCAACGCCTCCTTTTCAACGTTATCTGTTGAAACAGCAATAACGGGAGTGTCAGTTAAGAA
>JABXGY010000399.1 GCA_016550395.1 archaeon
AATGGGTTGGTGTTTGAAAAATTCTTCTATCAAGACGAACCTAATGATGAACATTTCATTGGAAATATGATTGCGGGGTTTTCAGGAGGCAATTTCCTCCACATTTTATCTTTAAAGACCAGGAATATCATTGATGCTATAAGTAGTATAATCGCACCTAATGACCCTAGAAGAAAAGCCCCAGTAGTATTCATCGAAGCATGAAGTAAGGCTGGTGCCAAAATGCTCCTCTTTGTTCTATTATAGAACCAAGTGAAAATGACTGTGACAAGCGCAATAATCATAAAGTTAATCAGCGTGTCCTCCAGTGACATTGCTGCTACTCCCCCGAATCTCGCTGGTGCATGCCAGACTGCCCAAAAAACTCCTAGGATAAGACTGGCAACAAGAGGGCTGAATTTCACTTGTAGCCGTGGTAAGGCAAAACCACGCCAACCGGGTTCCTCGGAAAGTCCACCATGGATGCAGTTCATGAGGAAGAAGAAAAGAATTGTCACAACAAGCTCGATATCCAACGTAAAATAATCGGATACTGGGTTTTTCATTCCCAAGGCGCGACTCACAAGAGTGCCAAGGAGCCAAATTATCGGGAACAATACTAGCGCCAGGAGATAGTAACCCGGGGCACCTCTAGGTCTTATGTACGTAGCAAGAAGGTTCTTGATACCAGGTATTGATGAAAAGAAAGAAGAAACGACAAAAGCTGGTAACAACGCAATTACACCGCTGATGATTACTAGGAGGGGAGTTATGTCAATCTGTTCATTGGTAACATAATAGCTTACAATGATCAGAGCTGATATTATCCAAGCTACGACGAAGGTGATTGCCGAACGATTGCGGTTACCCTCTCTTGGACGCGGATTTATGATCGCGGACAGCCCTATGGCTACCAATGCAGGTCCGAAGATTCCTAGATAAATTAATGGTATCAGAGCATCGTGTCCGTCAAGTACAAGTGGCTGAATAGGTATCCAAAGTGCCCAAGAGAATGCATAGGTTAGCACAAAGTAAGCTATCAATTGATGGCGTTTGATGAACCCAATGAGATTGTTCGTTATTCTTCATCTCTCTGTTTCTTATTGGTATCAGTATAGTTTCTCTCTCTATTTTTAAAAGCTAGCGCGCGCATGTGTGAGAGGAGAGAGGCGCGCGTGTGACAGACAGATTGACACACAGAGACAGACTGACAGAGACAGTGACAGACAGGGGGAATACACACACGCACGGGCACGCACGGACACACGGACACGGGGGAACACGCACGGGGAAACACGGGGGGAAAAGCTTAAAATTTAACCCAAACCCAAACAAATTGTTAGTTATTGCCCGTGGAAGCCCTAGCAACCTCATCTTTGAGAATACTATAAGCTTCTTCTTCTATTCTAGCTAGCTCATTGAATTCTTGAGAGGCAATCTCGACTTTTTCATTTATGTTGTCCATTGTTTCTGCATCTTTAAACATCAATCCAATTTGTGTGAATTTTTGGCCAGCTTCGTGGAATATCTCTGCAGCTCCACTTAGCCACTTGTATCCAGTAATCTCCATTGCTTCTCTTAGAAACCTTGAATACATATATCGAAAGCAACCACCACCAGTACCACCGATCTCGATGAAAATATATAAGCTGAACAAATTCATTCTTAGTTCTCTCTCCTCAAACATGTTTGGCCATTTCAGGATTTCTTTGCTTGTATGCCTTAATCCTTTAACACCAATATTCTTGATCGGTGGATAAAGTTGTGATTTAACTGTTTGATTGATTGAGGACAAAATATCTTCAGCTCGAGGCTTGTGGAATGAATCGAAATTAAATTCTAGATATTTGTTCTTAGGTGGAAAGGGTTTGTACGTTGACCCTCGTGCTTTGCGTAATTGACCTAATGTAATCGGATAATAGAATCCTTTTTTCAAACCGGCTGCTTTCTGATCCACGTCCGAAGCTAAAGCAGTTTTTGTTCCATCAAAACCACAGACCACAAAGGTATGTCCACCAAAATGATAATCTTCAGGAAGATCAAACCATGGCAAAAATCCCATGTCTCCGAACAACATAATGGGCTCTTCGTTGACCAGTTTTTGTAATAGTAACGTTTCTGCTTTCCTAGCACTTGAAGTGGACAGGGTTGTGATTTCTACACCTGTTCTATTAC
>JABXGY010000059.1 GCA_016550395.1 archaeon
GTGGACTGCCACATGTTCCCGAGTAGGATAATACCATGTTCTCAAGTCGCCATAACCATGGATAGTGTCGATGCCCACTCAATACCAAACTCACTCCTTTGTGCATTAATAATTCTAGCATATCACCAGCATCAACCATACTATCTCTTTCGCGACCGGAACGGGGTACTGGGACAAGATGATGGTGTAGTGCAAATATCTTCAAGAGTTTCTCGTCTGCCTTAGAAAAAGCTTGATCAATAAATCCGCGACCCTCTCTGCCCACATGTCCGGTATTTAAATCCGGCTCAGCACTATCCACCGCCATCACAAAGACACTTTCATCTTGATATTCTGCATACCGTGGACCAAAGAGTTCCTCAAACATCAAATATCCCACATTGAACGCATCATGGTTACCCATTGTTACAATTTGTGGGGATTCCACATTCTGAAGCAAATCACGGGCTTCTAAAAACTGTTCACGTATCCCAGTCCATGTCAAGTCACCACACACCACAACCAGATTTGGTTTCATCTTATTGATTTCCTCGATTGCGGTAACAACCATGTCACGCCGATAACTCGCTTCACCGATGTGAAGATCAGAGATTTGAACAATCGTATATTTTGACATTCGATATCAACTCACAAAGCAACTAATACCTTCAATGATCAAGTATTAAGAAATTTGGATGAATTTTTTTGAACGTGACGACCAGATTTAAACCTAGATTCATCTAGTTAATTTATTAAATGAAACAACCGGTGAAAGAAATGGAATTTGGAACCCCAGAATGGCTTGAAGCCTTTGTCACTACACTAAACGAAAATGAAGCATACGCAGATGCTGCCGCAACATGGGAAGGTGACTTCCTCTTCATTATCTGGCCAAACAAAGACCTTGAGATAGAGGAGGAGGTTGTGATGTGGATGGATCTTTGGCATGGAAAGTGTCGTGGGTATGAAATGTTATCAAATCGCGATGCAAAGGAGACAGCTTTCGTTTATGAAGGCGAATACGCAAATTGGAAAGAAATTATTGAAGGTCGCTTGGATCCCATCAAAGCTTTGCTCACACGTAAAATGAAACTAATTGGTGACCGTGCAAAGGTTATGCGGGCTACACGTGCTGCAAAAGAGTTAGTAAGGACAGCCCAGATGATCAAAACGGAGTTCCTATAGAAACAATTAGCATATCGGAATTCGTCCCCCATCCCTATTACTTTTCTATTAGAACTGATTATTGGTTTTCAGATGAACTTCAATAAGTTTTCTTAGAATAGTTCATTTTTGGCTATAACTTGGAGGTCTATTCAAAATGTGGTATTTCCGTTCTCCTCGAGTCTTCGCGTTTGGTGAAGGAGCCTTAGATTATCTCAAGGAAATTGAAGGACACCGTGCCTTCGTTGTGACAGATAGTACAATAGTCAAACTGGGCTTTTTGGACTTGGTGATGGAGAAACTCAAAGAAAGTGGAAAAGAAATAGCTTACTTCGATGGTGTGACTCCTGAACCACCAGAAGATGTAGTATATGAGAGTCTACAACTAGCTCAGAATTTTAATCCCGACCTTATCATTGGCCTAGGTGGTGGCTCAGTCCTTGACGTGGCCAAAGTAACCCAAGTTCTGTTTGAACATCCTGATCTCCCTATGCTGGAAATAATGCCACTAACACCAATAACTATCAAAAAAACGACACTGATAGCAAAACCCACGAATTCCGGAACAGGTTCTGAA
>JABXGY010000400.1 GCA_016550395.1 archaeon
CCTGGTCAGTACTCTAGCGCCTGAGTTGGTCTTCATGGGCAAAAAAGAGTACACGGGTGAAGACACAGTTTATATCAAACATGACTATTATGCTCTCTGGGATCGCGTGTTGTCCGAACTCACCAATGAGTTTGCGCAGATTCTTAGACAAGAATCCCTTCGCCAGGAAAAGAAGACTGAGCTAAAACAAGAAGTATGTCGGTTCTTGGAGCTGAGATGAGGGCTATCATCCTCTTACCATGTCTAGGCGAAAGATAAACGCCCCTTTCAGCGGATGAAGTCACATTCCTGCCTGGGCGTGGCCCTTATGATGACCGATCAACAAAGTACCATGTCAAACGAGCGAGTGAAAATCAGTGCAAAGCTGGAGTACAAGAACAGTAAGGTTGAAGTCCTGTTCGGGAAGAGCGAAAGTCCCGACCATTGGCTTTACAAAATAATGGCCGTTGAGATGTTGCTCCGCGATGGTTACAAAGGCAGTGGTATTGAGCTTGAGAAAACCTTACGGATCGGGTCATGCAACTATCGCGCCGATATACTTGCAAAGAAGTCAGATGAAATGGCCTGGGTTGAATGTCACGACTGTGATCGTGATAAGTTAATAGACCTTGCCCACGACTTTGTTGGTCGTGTTCTGCACATTGACGATTTCTGGTGGGGAAATCAAACTGGATGGAATAGGAATTGGATTCCCATTTCTGGCTTTGATTCCGACTACCGGCCTTGGTCTCTAGACCTTGTACCTGAAGTAGAGCATTGGTTTTGCGACGCGAGGTCACTTCCCGTTTGGGGAATACTTGCTGACAAGCAGGGAGAACTGATCTTTCTTGAAGAAGATGAGCTGAGAGAAAGGCCAGAGCGCCTCTATGCTGCTATGTGGGCAATCCACTACGTAAGAA
Source organism: archaeon (assembly GCA_016550395.1). Lineage (GTDB taxonomy): Archaea > Asgardarchaeota > Hermodarchaeia > Hermodarchaeales > Hermodarchaeaceae > Hermodarchaeum. The sequence goes on from JABXGY010000400.1 coordinate 900, forward strand.
AAAGAGAACTGTTCAGTCACTCGTCTGACACCGATTGGTACTTTCCCGACTCACTACTTGTTCCCAACTATGAATACAGACCGTCGGAGGAGGCTACCAGGATAATCCAAAGCCGGGGTGGTCTGGCCCTGGATATGCCACACCTCCCAATTCTCGTGGACTTGCTACTGTCCAATGGTTTCAGTACAGACTTGATCACTGTACGCCGTCGTCAAAGGGTTGGAGACCACCTTTTCATTCCTACCATATGTTGTGAGACTGAGGGAAGAAAGTGTTGGATAGAGGCCCGCAAGGACGTTGAGAAGCTGAGTTACTTAGCTGAACATTTCGACGGTGAGATCATCTGCGCCGATAACTTCGAGTGGGTTGGGAGCCTGATGTCATATCACGACGAGTACCTTGAGGCACCTATCCCAAAAGGTGTAACACTTCTAGCCTTAGCCGATGGTGAGTTAGGAGGATGGGGACTTAGACGTTATCAAGATGGGTCGTTGGAGTTCTTCTGCGCCGAATCTCGCTATGAACAGCTTCAAGACGTTTTCGCTCTCATTTGGAGTCAGTTTGAGCTCATCAATAGAGCAGGCAAACCTTACCAGATAAAGAAGTTCGGCTTCTATAGTGCATAACCCGCATTCATCACGCCTGTGCTTGTATGTGATAAGTTCCGCGTCCCTTCACCCCTTTGTGAAGAGGCTTTCTTTCTGCCCAACTCAAGCGGGCGTGAAGGCGCGCTATTCGATTGGTAAGGTTCTAAAGGCATCGAAAATTTGAAACAGGTGTGTTATAATGGTAAATAGGAAAAGTGCTGATGGGATTCCCTCTTTCTATGGAGGATATTAGGGAGAGAAGCATCATGAATAGGAGCAAAAAGCATGGCTAAAAAGTGTTTTGTGATAATGCCATTTTCAAAGACGAAGGGAAAGCACAACAAAAAATATTGGACACAGTTTTTCGAGGAGTTCATCAAGCCCGCGTTAGATAAGCATGGCTACAAGGCACACCGATCTACGGCCACACCTGAGAGCATTATCAAAGGCATTGTTCAACATCTACAAAGTTCTAACCTGGTGCTGGCAGTCCTCACTGACTGCAACCCTAATGTGTGGTACGAACTGGGACTCAGACATAG
>JABXGY010000401.1 GCA_016550395.1 archaeon
CTGTTCTTTTGCTCCGGAGGAAAATGAAGAGATTATTGACTATGCTTTACAGCGTTGTCCAATTCAGATAGTTGATACTGGTCTGCCTATTGGTGATCCAGGGTTTACTGCACCTTTTGAAAAGGAGTTGGATAAATCATTATACTTAGCGCGGCGGTTTTACCCTTACAAACATCAGATGGAGGGTTTTTTCATATGCAAAATGGTAAAGGTCGCCGCTTGATTTTTTCACCCCCTTCAGCTGAGGAAGAACAGAGAATCCGTATAGGATTAGCCGAATACATTTCTGAGCAATCAGTGAAACAACTTCTGGCGAATCAGCATATAATAATAGCACGTGGTCGTCGACAGGAGGTTTACATTCTAACTTCGGAATTACAGCGGCTCTACAAGCAAATCCAATCTCTACGCCACCCTTACTTTGTTGGACGTTTTGTGGGTGAACTCACCAAAACAGGTCTAAAACCGAGCCTGCATATTCTTCATACCTTGGGTGATGCTGTTAGAGAGACAGCAAGAGTCATAACTACCCTCAAAGGTGAGCAAAGATTTCTTTACGGGCAGGCATTAGAGAAGCAACATCTCAAGGACTGGCCTGCCAATTCTGAGCAAGAGAAAAAAGTCCTAGTAGTTAATGAACAGGGAGATGCCTTGGGTTATGGATCGTTGACACTAACAGGAAGGATTAGTATTAAGAATCAACAGGATTTAGGATGGTATCTTCGCCGAGGTCATTAAAGGAAAAAGATACTTCGGTGTCTCATCTAGACTAACCATGTAAAGTAATGAAAAATCGAAGAGAGCCGCCCCTGGGATCGGTTTAACCAAAGAGGGCACCAAGCCCTGCAACTTCTTCTGGTTTTTCTTCTTCTTCTTTTTTGGGCTTTTCTTCCTTGGCTTTTGTTTTAGGTGCTTCTTCCGTAGCAGGTGTGGCTGCTGGTGCAGCTGCGACTGGGACCGCTTTGATAGCTTCATCAATGTCGATGTCCTTGAGTGTAGCCACGAGCGCTTTGATGCGACCCTCGTCTGGTGTGACGCCTGCGGCTTCGAGGACTTTGGTGATGCTAGATGCGGATAGCTTTTTACCCGCCTTGTGAAGTAGCATTGCACTGTAAATATATTCCATGTTGTTATCGTCCTCCGGTTTTTTGGTGGAAGACAGGGGCATTTCCTGTGGGATGGAACGCTTCAGCTGTGGCGTATTTTAATCTTTTGTCTTAATTACGTCCACTCTAGTTGGGCATCGCTTTGGGGTTCTTATTTCGAACGGCTTGGGAGAGCGCGATGGCTTTTTGCTCAGTCTGAGCTAGGATTTGCTCGGTTGTTTCATCTGTAAGAATGCCTGCAAAAAGGGAGAGGCTTCGTGCTTCTGAGAAGGCTTGTTGTAGGAGGAAAGGTGCTGTCTCTGCGTTGATATAATTGATGGTGAGTGCGAGGGCAAAGCCTTCTCGACCGGCTAGGATGAGTTGATCCAATACATCGCTTCGGCTGATTGCGAAGACATCAGCAGTAAGAATCACCCCATTATCATAAGCCACACTGAGCTTGAGGAAGATTTCATAGGGCTCCATGCCTAACCGAGATAAGACCAATGCTTGGGCACGATTAACGGTTTCTCCAGCTTTCACAATGACATGATCTTGGGTAATCCAGATGGAACCACCCTGAATACGGGTTTTCAAGCCCACTTGACCCAACTCAGAGATAAGTGGACCCGGTGGAAACCCCGTATTACCCGATTCAATAACGATATCTTCAGGTGTAACAGTCCCAGCTTTGGCAGGAGCTTTTGCTTTATTTTCCTGGAGTAAATCATTGAGTTCAAAGGGACTAATATCGGTGAAAGCAAACGAACAAGAACCTTCTACGAATGGGATAAGCTTTTCGAGGTTCTTTTTCTTAACAGCAGCGAGTTCAAGGGCACGTACCATGAGGGTATTTCGAGCCATGTAAATGATAGCCTTGTTTCGCAGAGCTTTTTTGATAGCCTGAAATTGTTTGGATCCTATTTGTTCTGTGCGAAGTAATGAAATGTAATCATATTTTTCTAGAAGCGATACAAGATGACTAACCTCTTCTAATTTGGCTTGAGGAACTGGACGCCCTTTTGAGGTGAGGGGTACCTCAGCTTTTGTGGGAGTCTGTTGACCTGAACTCATGGTGATTCACCAACTTGTTACATTTCGATTTTGATTGCGGGACCCATGGTTGTTTTTGTGAATATTTCGTCTATGTTTTGCATGCCCCGATCAAGATTCCTTTCAAGAGCACTGACAACAGCTTGAATGTTTTCCGCAACCTGTTTGGAATCCATTTTACGTTTTCCAACCTTTGCTTGAATTACTAAGTTCTTCCGCATCCGTAGTTTTACTGAAGAAGAAAATTCGGAAAGAAGCGCTTTGATGTCAGCAGTAGGGGGTACGGGACGCGGCATTTTACCGCGAGGACCAAGATATGGTCCCATAACTCGACCCACGAGTGGCATCAGGTCAGCTTGCGCAATGAAGAAACTCATCTCCTCTGCTAATGCTTTGGCAGCGTCCTTGTCGGTTTCCAGACGTTCGACATCTTCAGGTTCAAGGACTCGGCTGGCTCCAGCTTCACGTGCACGAAACGCAAAGTTTCCAGAAGCAATTATGCCCACCTTCATACTTTCTCCGACAGCGTGGGGAAGGGTAACATCAACATTAAGCTGTCTTCCGCCTTTCTTAAGATCAATTCCCTTTAGATTAACGATAACTTCTATGGCTTCCTCAAATTTGCGCTTTTTCGACTTAGTTTGTGCCTCGGTTACCGCAGAGACAATGTTCTCAAGTTTCATGGACATCTTTGTTCCTCACCCACGTCTAACTCTGTAATTTTTCGGCATAGAGACCTTGTTCAATTTCTTGTTGAACCGTTCTGGCATCCTTACCATCAATAGTGACACCCATGCTTACACAGGTTCCGAGCACCGATTTCACCTGGTTGGTTATCGAACCCCCCAAGAGGTCCTTTTCTTTGGCACGTGCAACTGTGATGACTTGATCAAAGGTGATGTCACCTGTGATTTCGGTTCCTGTTGCACCAGTTCCCTTTTCAGCATTGACTTCCTTAAGGATGAGGGCAGAGGTAGGAGGTAGCCCGACTGTAATCTCAAATTCCTTTGTATCATCATCAACAACGATGGTTACAGGAACTTTGAGTCCCTTCAAATCTGCTGTCATCTCATTAATTTTCGTTACTATCTGGTAGAGGTTCGCTCCCGTCGGTCCCAAGACTGGGGCGATAGGGGGTCCAGCAGAAGCTTTACCGCCTTCAACGAGTGCTTCGCATACGACTTTTGCCATCGTTGGTGTCTCCTCTTAGGAGTTCAGCTTGAAGAGCTATAGGCAATTTAAAAATGTATTGCTACTACGCAGGCGGAAAAATCTTAGTTTAGAGTCTGTGGTTGTGTTCTATATTGCTATATGATGTCACCAAAAAAGGGTTTAAGTGAAATTATGTTTATGCGATTAGTTTCATGTTCAGGTTTGTAATTTTGCATAATAATTATTTATTGCAAGAGTTAGTTCAAGGCGGTGAAACGTTTTGAGCCTATCAGGTATTTTGAGTTTTGCCATTAGTGGTGCACTACTGGTCATAGCCATTGGATGTGTTATCGGTGATGCAGTACACGCCACTATTGGAGCTGGATTTGCTTATGGTGCGCTTTTAGGCTTCTTGGCGTTTTTCCTTATGGGTTTTGGAGGAACTCTCATCCTTCGATCACTAAAATCAGCTGAATAAGGGTCAGACAAGCAACTAGAGTCGCCTTAGCCAAACCAAATGTTCTGCCACGACGTAGATGCTTTGGCAAGATGTCACTAGAGTTCGAGAAGTTCTTCTTCCTCTTCCTCAGTGTCTTCACGTTCACTACGTTCAACAATACGAATGAAGTCCGCATGAACCTTTACGGGAATTGGCGAGGGGGCTTCGAAAAGTTCGAGGGTGATTTCGTCCTTCGAGGTATCAATCCGCATGACTCGAGCACGTTCGCCTTTAAAGGGACCTCCAGTGATTTCCACAATGTCTCCAATTTCTAAATCTTCGGTGGGTGGTGTGGGTATTAAGATGTGTTCGATTTCATCAATGAGAATTTTGCCTGGGATAATGCCTTTGATATGAGGAATGCCTGCAATAGCAAGTTCGACTTCTCGTGGACTTCGAGCTTCAATGAAGATATAGCCTTTCAAGGGTTCGGGGACAAGGATGGCTTTTAGGTCGACTTCTCGTGTTGAGACTCGACCAGAAATTACATGGGCAATTCCTTTTTCTTGCCCAATTGTGGTTCGTACGATGTAGATGTTAGTGTTTTCAGCGGCCATCCTGTTCGTCTCCATGTCATAGAATTAGAAGCGTCATTTTTTGGGATTTATGAGATGAAGAAGCTGCTTACGACTATCATGATCAGACGAATCATGAAACCAACAGCACCGACGACAAAAAGGCCGAGCATGCTGATTTTAAATTGTAGCCAGATTTCGTTGCGATCTGGTCGCTTCGCTAACTTGAGGATTCGTTTGGTGTTTTCCCAAAATTGTCCTAATCGACTTGACATTTTATACACCTATGGTCAACTAGAGGTCTTGGGCAGTCTCACCGTGCTTGTCCTAATAAGTCTTTTCGCGTTAGCATAATGAAACTTTGGTTAATGGTCTTGTTGGTGTAGTAGGTTGTGAACACGTTGAACCTCTAACCCTAGGTGTTCTCCGATAAGCGCCACCTGTTCCCGGTGTTTACTTTTCATACCCTTCCAATCTAAAGCAGCTATGGTTGGAGGAGGGGAACCTCGCTGTATTGCCTGTTGGACCATTGATTCGCTAAGTTGGTCTAGATGATATTTTGGTAACACATGTCCAACCGCGTATTGCGTTTCTGCACATAAACGGGTGAAACTCGGACAATAATGTGGACCTCCAAATCCAAGAACTGTAGGATAGCTTTCATCGAACCGTTGGGAGACTGTCATAATTGTTCGAGCAATTATTTCTGCTGCAGTAGGATTTTGCCATTCCTGTTCAGTACTGCCGATTTCAATATACAGGACCGGAATGTTGGCAATGAAAGGACCATGATGAGTAGCTTCTAGTCCACAAGCCCAATCTGTTAATTTTAGACGTCGACGTTCTTCAAGCATTGTCTGTAAGGCAATTTTCAGGGCTGATGATGGGGCTATACAAAGTGTAGAAGCTTTTCCTCCTAAATCGGCATCTTTCCAATTTCCAGGAACATGGGTAAGAAGAGCAGGTTTGAAAGCAGCAGATTTGTGACGAGATGCAAAGATGAATAGATCGGCTGTAAAGTGTTGATCTAGATTATCGGCGTAAATACTGTCTTGTTCGATTGTTACTATAGAGAGTTGATCAAGCGTGTAGATGGGGTAAGTGTCAAAGTGTTGATCAGTTTCTGTGAATGGATAGAGTTTAAGCAGTTGATCCTTGATCGCGTGGGCTGCTAGATCTTTGCAGGAGCAGAAACAGACAGTTGTCACTTTGATTCTTCCATTTTACAGCCTAAAGGAGTAAGGCTAGTACAGCTTTTTCTGTGTGAAGCCGATTCTCTGCTTGATCCCAAACGACACTGTGAGATCCCTCAATAACATTATCAGTGATTTCTTCATCACGATGTGCCGGTAGGCAATGCATGACTATACTATGGGGAGCCGCTAATTTCACAAGGGATTCATTGACCTGAAAGTTAGGAAGGAAGGCAGCAAGGCGTTTGTTCCGTTCCTTATCTTGTCCCATGGACACGAAGACATCAGTATAGATGACGTCGGCATCTTGAACTGCTGCTTTGGCATCATTGGTAACTTCAACTTTACTCATGTTTTCTTCAGCACGTGCTCGAGAGATTTTTGTAACCTTCGGATTGGGTTCATAACCGGTAGGTGTGGCAACAGTGACTTCCAATCCCATTGTGGCACCACTCAGCATCAAAGAATGGCAGACATTATTGCCGTCTCCGACATATACTAGCTTTAAACCTTCCAATTCATGCAATTTCTCCCTTATAGTGAGAAGATCGGCTAGAGCTTGGCAGGGATGGTACATCGGTGTTAGCGCATTAATTACAGGAACGGAGCTGTATTCAGCGAGTTCAACAACGTGTTCATGGTTGGTGGCTCGAATTACTATGCCGTGGAGATATCGGCTAAGTACACGAGCTGTATCAGCAATTGGTTCGCCACGGCTCAATTGTAGTTCCTGCGAACTGAGAAACAATGAATCGCCGGAGAGTTCATTGATTGCCACTTCAAAACTCACGCGTGTTCGTGTTGATGGGCGTTCAAATATCATACCTACAGATTTTCCAAGAAGGCTTGTTCCTAATTCACTGCGATACCGTAGGCGTTTCAACTCTGCGGCGGTATCAAGGAGTAGTTGAATCTCTTCACGCGTGTAATCTTTCAAACTTAACAAATGTCGTCCTTTCAATTCCATCGTTATCACACACAGTGAAACCAACGATGAAACCTGCAATCATTGATGCCTTTTAGCCTTTGTGTCGCCCAAACTTAGTTTGAAAAATTACTTGATAGGTGCGATTTTTTCCGTGAACCATTCGGGATTGAAAGTTTCGAGATCAGAATATTTCTGACCCACACCGACAAAGATTATTGGTTTGCCTGTGGCAATCGCTATTGAGAGCGCTGCACCACCTTTCGCATCAGCATCAACTTTTGTTAGCACCGCAGCGTCAATTCCAATTTTTTCATTAAAGGTCTTGGCCTGTTCAATAGCATCATTACCTGCAAGGGCATCACCTACAAAAACTACTAAATCAGGCTCTGCAACACGATGAATTTTTTGAAGTTCAGCCATGAGATTCTTATCTGTTTGCATCCGCCCTGCGGTATCAATCAATACAACATTAACTCCACGGGCCCTAGCATGATTAATTGCATCAAAGGCTACAGAGGCCGGATCGGAACCATAAGGTCTGCTGAGGACGCGGACTTTGAGTCGATCTGCGTGTGTTTGGATTTGTTCGGTACTTCCGGCCCGAAAGGTATCGGCGCATGCGAGAACGACAGTGTATCCCCTTTTTTGAAGCATATGCGTTATTTTGGCGATTGTTGTTGTTTTCCCAGTGCCATTTACTCCCAAAAACATGATAGTGAGAGGTTCATTTGCCTTTTTTCGCTGTTCAAGTAGTTTAAAAAGATCAACTGGAGAGTCAGGTGTTAACGCATCTAAAATGGCATCATAGAGCGCTTCACGGATTGTGTCCTTTTTACTTTGTAACCGTCCAATTTGAACTCCTTCAAGAGCTTCTTTTACACGATCATTGATTCGTTCAGCGGCCTCATAAGCTACATCGTTGGCGAGTAGAGCCATTTGGAGATCTGAGAGCGCTTCATCAAGGTTCTTTTCGCTAATCTCTTTAAGGGTAATCTTTTGGATGAATCCATCCACTGCTTTACGAAGTTTTTCAAACACCTCAATAGCCCCAAAAATAGTTTCCCTATGGTTGTTTTGATGGTTGTTGCTGGGCGGATTGAATTAATTGATTGAGTTGAGATTGACTGGCTTCTAGCTGATTTTGAGTGTTGCGTAGCTGTTCTTGTTGACGTTTAGCAAGATCCGTTAGTTGTTTTTGTTGTTCTTCGAATCGCGTAAGGGCTTCGTCCACAGTTCTCTCAGCTGCAAACCCAGCACCCATTGAGGTGACCACCCGTTTATTATCAGTAAGCTGGACATAGAGGTGAATTCCCGAGCCTATATTGACCATGATTTCATCTCCAGGTTTGTGGTTTTTCAATTCGCGGACGGCCACCGCGGTTTCAACCAGCCGTTGTAACTGGAGATCAATCATTTGAAGGTTATTTTGTCCCCGAACCATTTCTTCTTCGAGGGCTTGAATTGTGGCTATTAAACGTTGAGCTAATTGCTCTGACTCAGCGGGTGGTTGTGCCATGATAATAAATC
>JABXGY010000402.1 GCA_016550395.1 archaeon
CGACGAATTGAATTTTATTTTTCTTAATATTCGATTCAAGTGGAATGCCAAAACTCCGAGATTGTTGAATGATATTAGATGGCGTATTCTCAGTAGATAAGTAAAGGGCATCTTGCCCACTTTGAGTTGCCTCAAGAGCTAGTTGGAGGCAAAATGAGGTTTTTCCTGAACCAGGTGGACCTACGAGTACGATACTAACACCGTATGGGAGTCCTCCCTGAAGTATTGGATCGAGAAGCATGATAGCTCCCTCTGAGAATAACCTGCTTTCATTCATCACCCAATCTGGAGCCCGAACTATATTCTAGTTCCGTTGTTAACGAAAAAAGGTTTTGGGAAACTCTGAGACGCTATTTAAGGGCTTTAACAAAACCGAAAAGAAACAAAAAAGGAAAAATGAGGAAGTTGATAAAGATTCACTATTGGAGGGAAATTCGATGTATTCGAAACGTGTGCCGGTTTGGGTTCCAGGCGCATTAATCACAATTATTGTATGGCTTTTTGTACTTTACATCATTCTCACTTATTTCCCAATTGCGCCCGAATATCAACCCATAATTACGATAGTCACCGTAATGATACTCCTGATATGTTTGGGGTCAGTGTGCTATTACTGGCATCACCGGCTTTTTGGGACCCGATACAATCCCGACATTTAACGCAGGAGCTTTTGGGAAGTCTGTAGTCCTTTCCTAATATATTGAGAAGAGACACAAACCTATTAAACCAAAATAAAGGTTACTTCATTGTAAGGAGACCACCTAATCGGGGGATTAGTGTGACTGAAAAGACCAAGTCAGGTATTCCAGGGCTAGATGAAGCATTACATGGTGGCTTTCCCAAGGGTTCAGTGACTCTCATTAGCGGAGGTCCCGGAACCGGTAAATCAATCTTGATAAACCAGTTCCTCTACATGGGAGCAACAGAGTTCGACGAACCTGGCGTTTTAGTTTCCATGGAAGAATCTCTTGCTTCGACCATTCGTAATATGAATCAATTTGGATGGAAGCTCGAGGAACTTATGGAAACCGGTAAATTAGCACTTGTCGATGCATCACCAATGATTCAAAACGAAAGAGTAGTATTGAAACCGGAACACCCGGTGCTTGGTCGAGAAGAATTTACGATGGAATCGTTACTATCGTTAATTCATCGTGAAATCCGAAGAATCAAAGCAAAACGCGTCGCTATTGATTCCATTTCCACACTTACCCTCCAACACAAGGATCTCTTTCGGATACGACACGAATTGTTGAATATGGTTCGTTCTCTACGAATGAGTGAAGCCACCTGCTTAGTCGCTGTTGAAAGTCCAACGGAAGCAAGTATAGGACGCTTCGATGTAGAGGGATTTCTGATGGATGGAGTTCTTATGATGAACCTCACTAGTCAAGGAAATGTACGGATCCGAACTATTGAAATCGGAAAGATGCGTGGCACAAGCCATCAAATGAATCCTCTCCTACTCATCATTGGTGACAAGGGAATACAGATTTCAGATTTACCACCTATCCAATAACATCAAGGAGTAATCTTAATGAAAACCAAGGGCTTAAATTTCATAAAACGAATCCATTGTATCCAGGGAATTTACAGATAGGGATTGGTGATAGAAAAAATGGAAGCGAAAGGTAGCCAATTCATGTTCAAAGTTTCTTTGATTGGCGATTATGCTGTTGGTAAAACATCTATTATAAAACGGTATCTTACAAATTCTTTTGATGAGGGTTACAAAGCGACACTTGGGGCTGCGATATCCTCATTTAAGACATCAGTCGCTGACTCACTCGTCTCTTTACAGGTTTGGGATCTTGCTGGACAAACCTCCTTTCGAAGAGTTCGTGTACAATATCTATTTGGTACAGATTTTGCTATTGTTGTTTATGATGTAACTCGTAAGGACACTTTGGATTGTGTCAAAGAATGGGTAGACGATGTTAAACAGGGTGCACCTGAGGTTCTCCTCTTCTTGGTAGGAAATAAAGTGGATTTAGCCGATTCACGGGCTGTTAATCGTGCAGAAGCTGAGAAGGTGGCGAAGAATCTCAACATGCTTGGAAATATGGAGACATCCGCAAAAGATGGGACAAATGTCAAGGAGCTTTTTCAGACGATCTCAAAGTTACTTTTGGAACACACAACAAATCTCCCTCCTATGAAAGGATGAAGGTGAAAAAGCACGTGGCACTTCCCCCGGAATTACTTGAATTCCTCAAACAGGAACAAGGACAAACCCTCTTAGTTAAGGGAAGGGCAGGAACCGGAAAAAGCACCTTTGTTCTATCACTCCTTGATGAACTTTCGCAACATCTCCCTGATCAATTCAAAGTAGGTAACTTCGTTTATCTCTCTTCACGAGTTGCCAGTGAAAATTTACGAACACAGTTCCCCTGGGCATTCGAAAAATTCCCAGCGAGCAACATCATCGATGCTACACCATCACTGATGGGAATGCCAGAAAGTCAGATGGAACCTGAGGGTGCCACAGAGCATCGAATTGTATACTCAGATGAACTTACTTTCATTAGTGCTGTCAATGATCAGCTCCAAGATCTTTCATCACCTGTTTGTGTTATTGACTCCTTTGATGCAATCATTGAAGCTGCCCAAGCTGATCCCCAACGACTAACCAGTGCTCTCACGAATTTAGGACGAAGCCTCTGCGCTAAAATTATTCTAGTTCTTGAGGGTATCGAGGAATCACCTTTAGATCATATTGTCGACGGGATTATTTGTGTTACAAAAACACAAACTGAAGGACGCATGTGGCGCAGCATGCAATTACTAAAATTACGGGGAACCTCAATTGATAGAGGCAAGCGTGGATTTTCATTAAGAGACAGTCACTTTTCTATTCTTCACTCCTATGATGCAGAGCTAGCCCATCGTATATCAGACTTCCAAGTCATCCCCCATACAGCAGGGCGTTTCTCTTCGGGCATCAAAGAAATGGATACCATTTTCGGCGGTTTCCGTCGTGGAACTACGCTTTTCATTAACGTTTCAGAAGGCGTTTCTAACGAAGTCGTCAACACGTTAATTCTGAGTATGATAGCTAACTTTCTCCGTCAACAAAGTGGTGTCATAATTGTTCCACCAAATAAGCTTAGCTTTCGTCGATTAAAAGCCGCAGCACTTCGATATGGCTTTGTTGACCAACTCAACACACATCTCCGTTTATTCACTAGTGCAGCTACAAGTCTTGGAGTATCCAGTGCTGCTGGTGAACTTGGTGAACCATATTACAAAACCGTCGCATTCCGAGAAAGTTCTGACCTCGAAAATGCTTGGAGTATGGTTCTCGAAGAGTTACGTAATCAAGGTTGTCAAGATCTGTTAAGTGTCATTGGTTTTGGATGGTTACATTCATGGGTTGGACCTAGCGAACTGCCAAGATGGGCTACTCGAATTACCAATGATACTGCAACTGAAAGTAATTTGGCTGTCACTATTGGTTATAGTAGTACACCCGAGATTAACCGATATCTTGCTGATTTAGCTGATATTCATATCGAGTTAGAGGTTAAAGAAGGAGTAACTGTCTTGCGAGGAATTAATCCGTCGACTCCGCAATATTGTATCTACACAGCACTTCAGGAGGGAAAACCCCAAATTGGGTTCCAAGAAATTGCCTAAAATTCTACTAGCAGATGACTCTGAAACGTTTCTCCGTGCTGCCAAGTTTTTACTCCGCGATTACGAAATCGAAACAGCGGTTGATGGTGAAGAGGCACTGGAAAAAATCAAGGCTAATCCTCCCGATATTTTCTTTGTTGATCTCGTTTTACCTAAAATTAGTGGAACTGACCTCATCTCCCAAATAACTCGTGAATACCCGGATATCATTATTGTAGCATTAACTGCTATTGATGATGATGAAACTGTTCAAGAG
>JABXGY010000060.1 GCA_016550395.1 archaeon
CCTGTGCACAGCCTTAATCCCAATCCAAAGGTGCGCTTTTACCTGAAATTGGAGAAATACAATCCGGGAGGCTCGGTTAAAGATCGAATTGCGAAGTATATGATTGAAGATGCCGAGCAACGAGGTTTACTCACTAAAGATAAAGTTGTACTTGAACCTACTAGTGGTAATACCGGGATTGGTCTTGCAATGGTGTGTGGGATCAAAGGGTATCGTCTTGTGCTTGTGATGCCAGAATCGATGACCAAAGAACGACGACAAACTCTCATTGCTTATGGAGCTCACCTAATCCTAACACCTGCACAAGAGGGTATGGATGGTGCCGAAGATGAAGCCCATCGAATTGTAAACGAGAATCCAGACAAATATTTCATGCCAAACCAATTTGCAAATGAAGCTAATGTTAGGGCGCATCGTGAAACGACCGCCGAAGAAATCTGGCGAGATACCAAAGGAACGATCACCCACTTCGTTGCTGGTTTAGGAACTTCTGGGACTATTATGGGCATAGCCTTAGCGCTCAAACCCAGAAAAAAGAACCTACAACTCATCTGTGTTGAAGCTGATCCCAAAACACCCATTCCAGGGTTAAAGAATCTCACAACGCAATATGTTCCCAAAATTTTTCGTAAGGAATTGATCGATGAACGGACCTATGTTCGCTTAGAAGAAGCCCAAGAAGCTGCACGACTTCTAGCGCTACGAGAAGGGGTGTTTGTTGGTCCCAGTTCAGGGGCGATTTTCCTTCGAGCGCGCCAGTTGGCACAATCACTCAAATCTGGGACAATTGTAGCCTTAATGCCAGATGGTGGGGAGCGATATCTTAGTACACAGCAATGCGATATCGGAAAATGCAGTGAATGTGCTCAACGATACGGAATCGAATGCATATTAACTTCTTTACGATCCTCCCATTAGCAGCTAGACTTTTTTTGTGTGTTATTCACCATCTTAGACGAGTGGCAGAGACAGAACTTGTCAACCTATTACACCTTGAGCGCGTTTGTTACCTTGACTCTCATCAGCTGTCTAGTATACTGCCCGTGTGATATCTTCGAGGAAATCGAATCGAGAATTTAAGAGTAGTTTAGGATCTTCGACGAAGATGGTGAAGGTATAGGTGAAAGCAAAGTTTGAGGTTGAGGAGAGGACGTAGTCGGGTTTGAAGCCGAATTTGCGTGTCCAGCGTTTCATGACGGGGGGGAGTTTTTCTTCATAGTGGTTGAGTCCGGGCGCGATGGGGAATTGGAGTTCGAATGCGTATTGGATGAGTTTGGAAGTATCTACGGCTTTACTGAGAACTTTCCAGATTCGGTTGGGGATAGAAGTATCTTCTTCGGGTTCTTGTTTCTTATCGGTTTCGAGTAGCCGTTTCTGTTCAAAGCGGAAATTGGTTACGGATGAGCTCATAACGTTATCATTGGGGATGAGGGCTGTGGTTCCGTCCATTTGCCGTAGTTTTGTATAGTTGAGGCTGATTTCTAAGACGATTCCTTCGTTGGAGCCAATGCGTACATAGTCTCCAACGTTGAAAGGATCAGTGACCATCACGTATAATCCAGCAATAAAATTGCGTATTGCCAGGCTGATGGCGATACCAATTGCAAGACCGATGATGACGGTAGCGTCGCCAACGATGCTGATGACCCAGACTTGAATGTGCGGAGGGAGAAAGGCGGTGAAGGCTATGACTGCAATCCAGATGAAAATGATTCGAATTGCTAGAATAATCCCATTTACGGCATTGGGGGGAACTCCGAGCTTTTTTGCCCGTCTTCGGACTAACCGGGTTATTAAGCTAGAGAGAATTAGAAGTATAACCCAGACGAGTATGAGAAGCAGAATAGGGAAAATATTCAGTTGCAAAAAGTACAAGAATGTGTAAAATGCTGTGATAATATCGCCTATTGGATCGGTTGCTTGTAACAAAGGTTCCGCCCTTCTCTGGAATTTTTTGTTCTGAGGATTTTAGAGGTATCAGTTTGTAGTTTTAAGATAATTTTAAGGGTTTGCTTGAATCTATGATTTATGAGCATAAGAAATGAGTGAGAAACCAGTTTTTATTTAGCTGATTTTTTGAAACACCGTTTCACCATAGATTTTGAAGCTTCCGTCATTTTTTGCAGATTCTAGACCGAGGGCGATTTCGGTGTCGGAGAGTTTCTTGATGTAGGAGCGCCAGCGAATGCCTTGGAATTGGGTAGGTAGTGGTTCGTTGGTAGTTTCGAATCGGATTTCGGAGTTATTCCGGGTATACTCGACATCATTGTTGACAAAGCCGTAAGAGTAGAGGACTTTTCGAAGGAATCGATTGGTCAGTTGATCATAAAAGAGTAGGCCAATGCTGCTGTTCACAAATTGGTTGCCTGTCCAGGCTTCGTGTTTGGCCATGATGCAGGTGCCATTGAGTTCGAGAGTAAACACGATAGTACTCGTAATCTGACCCACTACATTGTATTGCCCTTCTGAGGTACCTTTCCATGTTCCGAGGAGAAAATGCCAGTCAGTTAATGGTGAATTCTTTAACATGCTCTTCACCAGAGGTTGTTCAAAGTTGACTTATTAGATACTTAAGAGTTGAGAAGAGGTTAGGTGGCAAATTCGATTGTGGTGGAACAGAGAAATGACCTGCGAGAACAGCTGGATTTCCATTTGTTATACGCTGAGAGCTTCTAAAGAAAAAAAAGGGGGAAGAGTTATCCTAGCGAAGCAGCGTTGTGCTTCTAGGCGACCTCTTCCGTTGCGATGATACCACCGATCAGAATTAGGATTCCACCAATAGAGGCTAAGGTCAAAATCCCGA
>JABXGY010000403.1 GCA_016550395.1 archaeon
ATATCAAATGGTTTAAAAACGAACTGGGGCTGTGGATTGGGCGGCAATTTGTTGGGTTTACTGATAACGAAGTAATTTGGTTAGATAAAACAGAAAAAACGACCCTAGGTGAAGAGTGGTCAGAAAACCACCAAGACATAGATGGAACAGATGATTCAAGATTAGAATCAGTGAGTACTGCTACGAACATCCAAACAGCCGAGAATGGACGGGTTTCTGTGCTATCCATTACACCTGGATCCCTAGCTCTAGAAAACTCGTTGAACGCTATGATTAAACCAATTGAAATAACTGCCTTTGAACTAGCCCAGCAATTAGAAGACCAACTTAACAACAACCCATCTTCGATAACTGTCGATGCCCTCGATAATTTTTATGAAGCGATTCGTGCATTGTTTACAAAATATTTTCAAGTGCTAGGCGACGCCCAACTACTCCACACCCGCTGGGCTCTGACGGGGGATGTCAAAACCTCAAGCACACCTGGTGAAACATCTGGTCATCTCCAAGAACGCAGATTTGATAAAGCACCTTTCCCCTCACTGGCGTCTCACTTTTCGAGTCCGGCTGGAAATAATGCTAGAATGCGACTAAGACGAGGAATCAATATGATTCATGATCCGACTAACCCAGATTTAATTGGTGGTTTACGGCTCATGCTAAGCGGTCTCAAATTAGGACAGGGTAAGTTTCTGGAGGGATTGACTAATGAAGTTGAGCAATTACGCACTCAGCTAGATATACTCCAACGGAGTGGAGTAGACCTCCAAGCGCACGCTAGAAAAGCCATTATTGATTCACTACGAATGCAACGAGATACACCAGTTAAAGAAGGAGATACGAACCGCCCCGCCCTATTCGATAGAGACCGTATGTTTGAAAAAACCCGAGCGACAGGCAAACAGCATGGCACTGCTGAAGATAAGCTCAACTATATGTGGTTTATCTTGAGCATGTATGACCCAGCGATGGATGGTGACAAAATCACTGAACACATGGCAGCGTACTTTGTAGGGCTGGGCCTTTACCAAGATTCAAGAACCTCCGAAGTAATGCAAATGCTCAAAATTATTAGAGCTGGAATCAAACAACTTGTCATTCACGGAATCAACCACGGTTATGCTCCTGTAGTTGAATTCATTAATCAAGCCTTAATCGACCACAATTATGTAAACGCTCAGGGCGAGGTTGATGCCGACTCCTTCAATGAATATACACCAGTTGTGGTTCAACAAGCTTACGACCGGCTAGGGGCTGCTTTTACAGCAATTGAAAAACTAATGGATATTGCTGCAAAGAGCGGAGGAAAAGAAGTGATTGCCACAGGACAAGTGAATGGGCAAGATTATGACATAACTATAACCCAGTATTTGTCAGAAGTAGAACTTAAAGATCCTGAAACTCAACAAACAGTAACGGTTGATGGGCATCCAGTGTATGGTTTGGGCCTCGGAAGATTCATCGATGCAATTACAAATGGCATAGATGGTAACCAAATCCTAACAGCTCTACAAGGACAATCAGGTTACGAGTTAATCACTAGCCTAGCTGAGTTAAACGACCCCCAATCAGAGTTCTACAATCCCGACTTATACAACCAATTAATGGCAGCACAAAAAGGAGGTAACGCGCTTTCATGGGTTGGTTTATGCCGATTCTATAATGAAGAAAATCATGAGGAAACCACCAAACCATCTGAGTTGATGAAACGAGCGTTTGATGTAAGCGACAGCTCTATGTCTAAATACCAATTGTGGCTAACCGGTGGGGTTGAACCATCGATTCACCATGGGGATAGTAGGGATAAAGCACTGGGTTTAGCTGGGCGGGTCGTCCAAGATGCATTGCGTTTTGACATTCCAGGCTTTGGTACAACTAATAAAGCATCGTTTTTCGAATATCTCCTAGCGTTGGTCAACATTGGTTTGAGAACAACTGATGCAATTCAACTAGGTTCATTAATACATGTGGAAAGAGATGGACAAATTGGGCACGGTCCTGTACCCAATTACAACCCAGGACCATATGGTGAACATTTCATCACAATGTTAGATGATCAATCCGGAAAGGAACTAAAAGACATTAAAACATGCCCATTAGGTGGAAGCCGTGGTGGAGCAGAAGGCGGTCCTCCAGGAGTTAGATTCACTTTATCCAAACATGTTATTGAAATCAGTACTCTAAGAGATGCTTCAAATACTTATGTTGAAGCTGTGGGTCTGATTTGGAAGAGACATGGGCGAAACCTTTGGGATTTAGGGCAACACAAACTCCAAGCTTTGAAAGAGGTTCTAGCTTGGGTAGGACCTGAGTTTAGCAACTTGATGAGTTATAAATTGGCATCGTGGGGGAAGGGCTGGATGCCAGGTGACCTCCAAATTCGAATCACCCAGAGAATGTACCGACATTGTTTGAATGTCCTCATAGGACCTGATTTCCTTATCCATTGCCAAGAAAAACTTCAGAACCCGGACACAACCAACCCCGAGAACACAGTCAAATCATCAACGGCAAAATTAGTTGGAAAACTCGGGTTTGGAGCTGGAATATGCCTTGCTGCAATGGGATTTCTCGGATATGCATTGCCGAAGGTTTTTCAACAAGGAGGAAGTGTAAGTGCTACGTTTCAAAGAGTGGGTTCAACGGCTGTTGGTGGAGGGTTAGCTATAGGGATAAACTCGATGTCGCAAATGACGAGTGGACCCCGACAAAA
>JABXGY010000404.1 GCA_016550395.1 archaeon
GAAATGTGGGCCTGGTCTACACACGGATACTTCAATGACACAATGGGTGCAATACATCTCCTAGAGGATGGCTTAGAGGCTGTCTTTTTTGAGAATGCTAGCGGCGATGGATTCATCATCGCAACAGGTCAAACAGTTGAATGGGCATGGCACCACAATTACAGTATCTTCCTTGAAAACCTCATTCACTATGTCCCCTATCATCAGGTGCAGCTTCAACCAGGTGATTTCATCGATACCTTCTGGGATACTGCTATCGGTGATTATTATAAGTTTAATTTCACCTGTGTAAGCTCTTTGGATGACTGGGTTATCAACATGACTCATAGTGTTCAACGATTTCACTCCGATGATACAATGTACGTAGATGACCGGTGGTGGATGAACCTTCATACAAATACACGAATTTCTGATGCAGGATCATCCTGGTGGTCATCGGGTTATTACTTCATAGTAATGATTCCAAATACTGGACTCACAATTGGTTCGATGATTCCTGTGTGGTCTTCTTTTGGTATCATTGTTGGGGAAGTGACTCACACTTGGGTGAATGGAATCAGCTATGACTGTTGGAATGTATCTTGGCTTGATGGCATGACTCCAACCTATGGCTACTTTGAAAAAGCCTCAGGTGTCCTCCTCTTCTTTTCTAATCCTAGTTACGATGTACACACTGCTGCGACAAATCTCGTTGCACAACCCCCAACTGTTACAGTGACTTATCCTAATGGCGGAGAAACACTCAATGGTTCCATTATCATAACCTGGGATGCATTCGACATAAACGGCGATACGTTAACTTTTGACATTGACTATTGGGATGGCAGCACCTGGACAGCATTGGCCAGCGGTCATACCACGATGAGTCTTTCATGGGATACGACGACAGTACCTAATGGTAACAATTACCGAATCCGCGTAACAGTAAACGACGGTACCTTTACTGAGGTAGATGAATCAGATGCTGTATTCACTATTGATAATCCAATAATACTGCCACCACCACCGATTCCGGGATTCCCAATCGTAGCTATCGCCCTTGGTACAATAATTGCACTTTCTTTGGGCATTCTTTATCGTCGACGAAAGCAGTAAACTAGTCCAAATAGTGGAGGAAGATTCCTCCACTTTACCTTTCTTTTTTGATTAGTAATTTAGGATAAGGGAATGTGCCAATTTGGAAAAAGCGATGTTTCCTGGATATATGGGCGTCCAGTTACTAGCGCTAGTTCTGCTTTAGCAAGTTCCCGTCCAATGTATGCAGCATGATCAAGTTGAGAGACTAGATCACGGGTAAAGATCGCATCAATGAGTTCCTGAGCAGTAGGACTTAGCAGTTCGATTGTAGGTGTTTCCCGTTCTTCAATGGTATAATGTCGAGCAACGAGCATTTTCTTTTCCCGGTCTACATGAAATGTAAAGAACCCATTGACATCCATTCGATGAGGTGTTTCGCCTTCAGCAATTACTTCACGCGGATAACTGACATTGGCGCCGAGTTCGTAAGGCGGTTCAGGGAACTGTTTCGTTTTAAGCAGTAACAAATCCAGACCCAGATCCTTAGGTGGAGTCTGATGGCGTCGAGCCAGATACATCATCTGCGTGGCTCGATGTAATTCCCAGACAGCACCGCGTGTTTTGGGACTCACCTCCGTTGTAAGGACCATGGACACTCCCAGTTCCACAGCAATACCAGCCAGCAGTGCATTCACACCAGGACTGTCAGCGTCTAATAATTCCGTGACATTCCCCACACCCATGAGCATGGGGACTTTTGGCTCTCGGTTATGAAATTCTTGATAAGCTAGCAGCGCCTGAGAAAGCCCTGGGGCCATTAGGGGATCACAGAGTGGGTCAGCGATGAGTTTCTTGTATCCTAAGGTCCTGGCGTTGCTGAGGTTATCGAGGAGTAGTTCGAGACGTTCATCTAAAGTTTTTGGGAGGTCTCCGCTTTCCTGGGTGGCTGGGATGACAGTGAAGGCTGCTTTGGACCGTTTAGACTTTGGAATATCAAGCATATTGTCTTGGTCCAAACTCAAAACGAGCTCCGCCCCAGCTTCCAACCCTGCAACAATTTCTTCAGAGTTCAAGGAGTCAATGCTTACCATCACAGGTACTGTCTTGTTTACTAGACGGATAATCTCATTAGCTGCTTTTGGGTTAGGCGCTTCAGCGATCATGCCGATGTCGATGACATGGGCTCCACTAGCGATAAAATATTGGGCTAAATGACGGAGTTCATCCTCTGAGCGGAGGGGTGCGTCCGTAATTTCGGCAATCACCCGCATCGGGCGACGAGGTCCCACCAGGATGCTTCGTTTTCCTTTTCCGATTTCTAGTACTGTACTGGGGAGTTTACCTTTAGGGCGACGATTGCCTTGTCTAAGATCCTGAATCGCCCTTTTCTTCACGGCTTCTGCTAAAACCACATCGGCTGGTTGCGTGGTGGACAATTGGGAAAGTTTCTCGGTGAGAACATCGAACAATAAGGGGAGATCAGCGGCATGTTGTGGGCCTTTGAAGGCGGGAATACGGGTGCTTTCCGTTACAACAGCAGTATCACCTGCAATCATTCCAGGGAGTAGGATGAGATTATAATCTTCTAATGGTCCACGAAGCTTGAGTTGTGTCGATACATACTTTGGATGAAGAAATGCAGCTACAGGCAAAGGCAATACGAGGAGATCAAAGGAATGGGGCGCTTTTGTTTCAGATATAATTTTTCGGATAAGGGGTTCTGCTAACTTTCCAGTGATAAGTAACACTTTCATTGATGAAATTTCTCCTCCTGCATTACACCTATTTTTTGTTCCACACAAAATCAGAAATCGATTGATTTGGAATTCCTGGGATACTTGTGTATATCCCAGTTAAATTAACGATCGAACTTTCACTCCAGGTCGCAAGCCATGTTAACAGCTCCTTGGCAACCAATAGTTTCTGCTGTTTCAGGGGCGTGGCTATCACATCTTCTTCTAATTCGGGTTTTGAGTATTTTCCAATCACATTTCCCAGGTCCATTCCAATAAGTGCAATTGCCTTTGCTCGTAGACCCTCAGCCCAAAAGACGCATCGGTCTCCATCGGTAAATCCACCGAGATTGTGGACTCCAGGTTGCGGTCTCGCCTGGGTGGAACCCATTGATCGGCTCTGCTTTAATTGTGGCACCCAGTGCTCCAAAGCTTCGATGTTATCACCGTGTGCATGTACAACGATAATCGCACCCTGTTGTTGAGCAGCGATGATGTCCTCCATTTTACCATCTAAATCCGTTAGGATGAAATTAGGCACAATCTCATATTCTAAACAAGCTGTGGTGGCACCATCTGCTGCGAAAATCAAAGTATTTTCAAAGGTAATATTCGTGACGACATACTCCAAATTTTGGGTTATTGATGGACCCGCCCCACAGACCACGACATTTCTACCCTGAACTTTTTCGCGGGCATCTCCTAAGGAATAAGCCACGTGTTTGATGTATTCACTGAGTAAATCCGCGGCTTTCTGATCAGCTGTGATACTGTATC
>JABXGY010000405.1 GCA_016550395.1 archaeon
AGAACAAGCGAGATGGTGTACATCAAATTAATGAATCCAAAGTCGTCAATCAGTGGTAGCGGTTGGATTCTCGAATAGAGTCGTATCCAATTGCTAACCAGATAAGGCATCATCGATTTCCTGGAGTCTTTCATCGCAATAGTCGTTTTTAATGATTCCTACACAGAATCGGTCAATCGGTTCAGTCACACCTCTCCGGTTGGAAGTCTTTTCTTGTTTAGAAAAGAGGGTCCTTATATCTTAGAACTACCACGTGTTATGTGACAATGAATAACACGTAATAGAATTTATTCGCAACAGTACGTGTTAGTACTTATACACGGAAAGTCGTTGGAAGGTGTTTCTAACACGTGTTAGATAAGCTTACTCATACTCCAGAGTTTGAAGGTGTGTGTTTCTACATAAAACAAAGTTAGGATGACTGATTTTCGTGCTGGATTAGACCCAGCGTTTCTAATTTAATTTTTTGCTTCTCAAGATGCAACTTAGCTAATCGACTAAGAAGTTTAAAGTAGAGGAGATCTGCTGTGTCTTCTTCGATCTCTTTATCTTCGTCAATCATCTTTTCAATGGTCTCTGCGATTTCTTGAGCATAGTCATCAATATGCCTGCCTACGAGTTGTTTATAGTCCCAGTTCTGATTTTCAAATTTGCCAAAAAGATAACCCCAAAGAAAGGTTTTGATGGGGAGAAGCTGTGCTTCCTTCTCAGCCCGTGAAAGCACTGAAAGACGTGGTAGTTGCAAACTAGAGATAGCCCGGTAATATTTTCGCAGACCACCTCGGAAATACTCTTCGCGTGTCCGTTCGATGAGGTTTTCATCTTCGAGACGGTTTAGATGATATCTGATTCGGCTTTTGCTGAGTCCTAGGATTTTTGAGAGTTCGCTCATCGAGTGTTCACTTTCAGCAAGGTGGCGAAGAATGCTTGCAGTTATTGGGTGGACAAGCATTGAGGCCGACTTTGTTTGGCTCACTGAGCGAGCTTTCCGTTTTTGTACCTTAGACATTCTTTCACACCCGCATTATATTTTTGACGTATAGTAAACAAGTTCCCCAAAGATTTTTAGGTAACATTAGTAAAATAATCTAACGGTTAAAAACTATAACGGTCAAAAATTATACGAAACGCACATCATTCACTCAACGGTTGGTTTGAGAAATGAGCCTTGATACATCCGCGATTCAAACACAAAAGCGAAGGCTTGCCTCCCTCAAGGGATGGATGACCCGTCGTCAAGTAACCATCTTAACTGCACCACAATCTGATTCTCATTCGGTAGAATACAAGGGTCAATACTGGAGAAGCACGGCATGGTACGTCTCGCCAGGTGGCAGAGATGATGCCGAATTAGTGAAGAACTACATGGAGACGAAGAAGAAGCTCGATGAGCTTAGGGCAAGGTAGCAAACGAACACTTTCTTCAATTGAGCTGAGAGGGAATTTTTCCGAATCCATTGTGAGTTTGTTATGTCTTCAAGGAGGGTAAAATATGAAAGCGGTGATTATTGCGGCAGGACGTGGTCGACGGCTTTGTCCTTTGACTGATAATCGTCCCAAACCATTGGTAAAAATTTTTGGAGAACCACTATTAGGATATGTGATTGACAGTTTGCGCCAATTAGATGTAACAGACATCATTATCGTTGTGGGATATCACGGGGAATTGATACGTGATTATTTCGGTGAGGGTGCTAATTGTGGTGTTCAGATTCGGTACGTAAATAATCTTGAGTTCGAAAGGGGTAATGCCACATCAGTCTTGGCTGCGGAGCCTTTTCTTGAAAAGGATGCCCCGTTCTTGTTACTCATGGCGGATCACGTGATTGAACACTCACTAATTCGACATGCACTTAGAAATGTCGATCGGTACCCCTTTTTGTGTGTCGATCAATCTCCACAGCATGAACAGCCTTTAGATGATGCAACACGCGTTTTAGTTGATTCAAATGGATACATTAGTAATATTGGGAAACAGATTCAGAAGTACAACGCCTTCGATACCGGTGTATTTGTTCTTGATGCAGAAGTACTTGGGAAGATGCATTCTCTTTCTCTTGATGGACATCCTTTAGAATTGAATCAATGTTGGCAGGGGTTAATTCCTGACAACCTACGATTGTGGGCATGTGATGTATCAGGAATGTTTTGGTTTGATGTTGACACAGAGGAGGATCTCGATTTAGTAAAAGAAGTATTAGAGAATCTGTAAAGGCGAAACGTTTTGGAAAATTTAGTAGATTTGTACCTATAACGATGTGGAGTAGTGGTTTCGCTTCGATTATGGAGGGAGATATGGAGTTGACTAAACCGGTGGAGGGGCAGAAAAAGACTTATGAAAAACCGACCGATGGAATCGTCGCTAGACACTTGAATCGTCGTATTTCACGGAGAATTACCCGAGGTATTCTAAAGTCGCGATTTGATATTACGCCTAATCAAATGTCTGTGGTCAGCAATGTAATCAGTATCCTTGGAGGGATTCTTTTGGCTACGCCTTTTCCTATAATTGGAGGGAGTATAGTTCAGCTTGGCAGCATCCTTGATGGCTGTGACGGAGAAATCGCTCGTGCCACAGGGCGGGAATCAAAATCTGGTGCTGTCCTTGACGCTATTCTGGATCGTATTGCTGATGGACTCGTAATTTTGGGGATGACAGTCTTTATCCTCCTCTATGTATCACTCCTTCCATTGAGTGTCGTGTTGAACCCCCAAATCTGGAGTGTTTTGGTTGTTTCCCTTGGATTTCTTGCCCTTGTTGGATCCTATGGTATTAGTTATTCTACTGCACGAGCAGAAGCCACGCTCAATGAGGAATATCCACGCATTATTGCAGGTCGTGATATCCGGCTTTTTGTTATCTTTATTGCGGGAGTATGTGCTCAAATACTCAGTTTGGCAATGTTAGTTTTTCTAATAATATTAGTGGTTCTTACGTTCTCAGAATTGGGATGGCGGATTATTAGAACGTGGAGAAAACCGCTCTAAATGCTATTTTGATACGAGTTTGGTCATGGTTCGTATACTGCGTTGGAGGCCAACCCACGACTTAACCTCTAATATAAATGGTCCAGAATATTGCACGGCATCTAATGTTTTAAGTACGCTTTTGAAGTTGATATCTCCCTGACCCAGAGCAAGATGCTCATCCTTGGTACCATTGTTATCGTGGAGGTGTACATTCACTAAATGTGGCGCAATACCTCGTGCATAGTCATTGAGGTTACAGGAATAGGTATTTGCATGACCCACATCAAAGGTTGCTCGGCAGTATTTAGAGGATATTTCTCGGATTATTGCTAGGTGTTCATCCATGGTGGAAATTGTTTGGAGGTTGCGCTCACGCTGTTTGTTTTCAACAGACACTATTACTTGCAGGTTTTCAGCAATCTTAATGAGGTGTGAAAGTTGCTTTCGTAGGTTGTTCCAACTTTGTTGTAGGAATCGCTTAGGGTAGTCTCCTGGCAGGTTGCCTGGATGGAGGTCAACTATGGTTGCGTCGATGTCAGCAGCAAATATGATGGCCTCTTGGATTTGTTGCATAGATGCCGTTCCTATCTGCGGATTGAGGCTAGCAATATTTACGTCGTAATAAGAGGCATGCACGATGGGGGTGAGAGCGTAGGATGTCAGAGTTTCCCGGATCTGTTTACGCTCAAGGGAAGATACATCCACAGGGAGTGCCAGTGGCTTTTCACACACTACTTCAACAAAGCCAACGCCAAGATTTGCACAACGTTGGAAAAAGGCTTCTAAGGTCTTTGCACAGCCAATATAGGTGGCTATTCCTAGTCGACGCATAAACAAATCATTTCCACTATTCATCCTCATTCAACCTTAATCAAGCCTTTTACATAGATTTTTGGTTCACTATCCTCTAAACATGTTTAAAAAAAGAGAAATTTAAGGCAATCATAAAATTGACACTACTATTAATGTCTCTTTCGCTGCGCCGATTACCTTGATTAGGTGTAGAATTCCAATAATGACAATTATCATTATTTGTCATCCATTGTAGGAAGCGTAGGTTACTAACGCTTAGTTACTACTTTCTTGATTACTAAATTCATATAATCTGAGTTCTAGTGTCTTTTATTAAAGGTTGGGTCGTTTTTTGGCTTTGTTGCATACCCAAGGTACAAAAAGAAGGCTGAGAAATGTAGTCCAGAGTCTGAATAAGGAGATTTTGATCTCGTGGAAGATGTTGTCCTTAAATATTCTACATTAGAAGGAGACAAGGTGCAAGTCCAGATTTCTCCGGAAAAAACTGCTATCATATTTTATGAACGTGGTATTGTTGAGTTAGACCTCTCGGCTATCGACCGGCTTACAGAACTTGAAGAGCTTGATTTGCGAAGAAACCAATTGGTCCAAATTGATCTTACGCCTCTTCAACACTGTCCTAACCTGAAGAGTCTGCGGTTAAGTGGGAATCAATTAACCCAAATCGATCTTAGTTCGCTCAAACATTGCAAACGACTACGTAATCTGGGGCTAAGTAATAACCAGTTGGCTGAAATCGATTTGATCGCGCTTCAAAACTGTACGAAACTTCGAGAGCTTCATCTTTCAGATAATCAATTACGGAAAATTGATCTTTCCTCCCTTCAACATTGCACAAACCTTCAAGAAGTTAGTCTTAATTGGAACGAGCTTCTAGAAATCGATTTGACACCTCTAAAACGTTGTAGTCAGCTCAAAGATCTGATTCTTGACCGGAACCAGTTAACCGAAATCGATTTGATTCCGATAAAGCATTGTACGGACCTTCGAACCCTCAAGCTGAGTGATAACCAATTGACCTCCATTGATTTGGATCCGCTTCGATATTGCCCAGAGTTAGAAATCTTGTATTTATCTGCAAATCCTTTTGGCAGGATTGATTTATCACCGCTCTTCGCCTGCCCATTTCTAGAGCTTTTTTCGCTTAATTCAGGTATTGAGTTGGTTGCCAAAGCTTCGCTTAGAGGTACTGAAAACATTCCACCGGCGATCCAAGATTTGATAGATGAAATCACTTGGCAGGAAAAGGGATCCGCTTCAAGGAGTAATCCGTGACCTGGTGGGCTTCAATCTAGCCAATGATGCTATCTGTAGGGCGGAGAGAGTACAGTATGGGGCTGCATTTTACATAAACTCGATATTGTTTTGCAGTTATTAGAGTAGATTGACGTCCCTGAGCGGAGTGAGTTGTGGAGTAGCTGGCTGAAAAAGTGGGGCCTTTGTTTCATTGTGAAAAACGGCTTTGTAGCTATTGAGGAGAGGTATAATGATGGGGAAAGATATTTTAGGGTACAATCAAATTCAAACCTGTGGTGTAATCTAGCGAGAATTTGAGAAGTTCTATTGAACCTCAATGAGTAATTGCCCACTTCCTGTGGCTGAACACAGGCGGCTTTTTTCCTCATCATGAGGAGAGTTTCTGTAGTTTCAAGAGTTGGGTATCTCTGGGAATATGAGGGAATACAATGAGCATTCGTATACAAGAGCTAGCCCGAGACATCGATCACCTAATCAACTTAGACATGAATAGACGTGGAGTGATTCGTCAATTATACTCTGCGGCACAAGCCCGAATTGCTCAACCCTTGGTGTTTGCCGCTGCTAAAGCCCTCTCAAGGGCGCTTTCACCTAAATCCGTCGTGTTTATTGCCACAGGGTGGCTAGATCGTCCCTGGGTGACGCCAAAGATTGGCGAATTGGATGGTCCACCGGGTGCAGCACTCTTAGCAAGGAGCATTCACCAAATTCTGGGAGCTGTCCCTATCTTTTTAATTGAAGAAGAATTAATCCCTGCGATGACAGCGACAGCTATCGCGGCTGGATTTGCTGTGCTTCCTCCTGAACAAGCCTTGAAGGCAGCAGAATCGGTTGCACCGTTACATGCCACTTCGGTGCTCAATTTTCCTACTGATATCGACCAAGCACAAACAAGGGCGAAAGAATTACTTTCCCAATATCATCCAAAAGCATTAATTGTCACCGAAAAGGGGAGCGCCAATTCGAAGGGGGTAATCCATAACGCTCGGGGGATGGATACGACCGCGTGTATGGCGAAAATCGATGAAGCCGTCAAGATCTTTCAGGAAGCCAACATCGTCACGATTGGTGTGGGCGATGGTGGAAATGAGGTAGGGATGGGGCTGATCAAAGACGCTGTTCGCGAGGCTGTTCCGTATGGGGCTAAATGTGTCTGTCCTTGCCAAGCAGGATTAGCTCCTGAAGTTGCAACTGACGTACTGGTGACGGCGAGTGTATCCAACTGGGGCTGTTATGGTATCGCGGCTTGTCTTGCAGCTTTGCACAATCAACCTGGAGCGCTTCATGATGAAACTATGGAGAGACGAACCCTGCGGGAAGCAGCTGATTCAGGACTAATTGATGGAAACACCGGCTTTATCGACCCTGGAGCGGATGGGATTCCGGCAAGCAGTCATGCTGCAATCATCACGCTACTGCGGCAACTGATTGCTAATGCAGTGTCGCCTTCTGGATTAGCGCTTGAAGCCGAGAAACAGGGAAGTCGGCTAGATTCATCATAACGAAGAGATGATTTAGAGGAATATGGATGGGTGCTATTGCAGGAATAGCTCAACCGCAGATGGATTCTTTTGTGAACAAGATGCTCGATAAAATGGCGCATCGTGGCCAAGCTGGACGTACAGTCTTTGATGTAAACGAGGTTACGTTCGGCGCTAGTTGGACTGAGATGCAAGCCGAGCACATGAACGAATTAGAAGAACAGAGTCTCGTGATAGATTATGTGGCCGAAGGTCACATGGCTCAAGCTCAGATCAAAGACGGTAATTTGGAACTTATGCGTGATGAGCTCGGGGCAGCTCCATTATATTACGGTTACATGAAGGATGGAACAGTATGTTTTGCCTCAGAGGTAAAGGGACTATTAGAGGTTACCCGTGATGTTAATATGCTTGCACCAGGCCATCGCTATATTAATGGTAAGCTGGAGCGGTATTACCAACCAAAGACCCAGCCTCAATTAGAGGAGAAACCAGAAGCTATTGCTGACGAGCTTCGATCCCGACTGGAAGATACGGTGTCTGAGTTTGCTAAGAAAAACGACGTTTTAGGGTCATGGCTATCTGGTGGCTTGGATTCAAGCACAATGGCCGCTTTGGTACGTCCTCATCTGGAAAAATTACACACTTTTGCAGCGGGCTTTGAAGATGCCCCTGATGTCAAGTATGCTCGCCAGGTGGCAGATTATATTGGGTCGGATCATCATGAGGTTATTGTAACGTTTGCCGATTTACTCACAATCCTTCCTGATGTCATCTACCATCTCGAATCCTTTGATGCCCTTCTAGTCCGGTCCAGCATTACCAATTATCTTGTGGCCCAGGAAGCCGCAAAATACGTACCTGCGGTCTTTTCTGGTGAAGGAGCTGATGAGCTCTTTGCTGGCTACGCTTATCTGAAATCTGTGGATAAGAAGATGTTAGCCAAGGCACTCATCGATATTACCCAACGCCTACATAACACGGCGTTACAGCGAGTCGATCGAAGCGCCTCCGCGCATGGTACCATCGCGCATTTAGCATTCCTGGATCCCAATGTTGTGGATTATGCCCTTCGCATTCCACCGAGATACAAATTGCAGGGCAATGTTGAGAAATGGATTCTGCGGAAAGCGATGCTGGAAAAGCTGCCTATACCGGTGGCACTGCGGACAAAAGCGAAATTCTGGGAGGGGGCAGGTGTAAAAAACCTCCTCGCTCAGTATGCCATTGTCCAAATTGAAGAGAGCGAATTCAAACGTGAAAGGACATTGCCCAATGGTTGGATTCTTAATAGCAAAGAGGAGTTGTTTTATTATCGAATTTTCCGTCAATATTTCGGTGAGTTAGAAAATCTCTCGTGGATGGGGCGAACCAAAGGTGCACCCAAATCTCCCTAATTCAAGTGATAATTGTTACTAGACAATTGAAACTTTTTTGTTCCACTACGGTAAGTGAAGAATTTCAAACATGAATAAACGTGATAGAAATTCTTTGTTTTTACTTACATGTATATGTAATCATATACACTATATACTTAGGTCCCGCACTCTTAGCTCCGGAGTGCTAGAATGTGATTGATAAAATTCTAGTAGTAATACATCTTCCTTATCTAATGGAAAAAGTGTTAGAAATAGGATTAGATTTTGCAGACAAATATTCAGCTGACACCATTTTATTAATAGCGATTTCCAAGACCTGGGCTTCAACGGTCGTTTATACATCAGCACCCCACCATATGCCTTTACCATTGATCGCAAATTCTGTTAACTTCAAATCCGAATACAAGAAACTTCTATCAAGCGCCCTCAATAAAGCAAAAGAGGCCAAACCCCATCTCAACATTTTAACTAAGCTTGTAGAAGGGCGATTAGCGGACAAAATCATCGAAATCGCTAAAAAGTGTCAATGCTAGCTTATTGTCATTGGAAGCTATGGGTTGGGACTATTGAAAAGGATCATCAAGGGTAGTTTAAGCTCTAAAGTGGTGAATAAGGCTTCCTGCCCTGTTGTGGTAGTAAAAACCGGTTTAACTCAACCCAATTAAGTTCATGGAAAAGATTAGTGTTTTAAGAATAGAGTAAGCTATTTTTCTGTGTGTTATGAGCCGTTCTACTGGGTTTCGAAGACTTATTTATTGAAATAACTGGTTTGGCAAATACTGGATTTTAGTTTTCGTCGTTGTTTTGTACTCCGTCTTCCCATCCGATATTAGCTCGCTTTTTCCATTCTCCTGAGGGCAGGACGATTTCACGGTGCTTACGTGATCGAGGTCGACGTTTTAAGTCACGTATGACTCGTCCTTCTTCTTTGTCTTCAGCTGTGTCTTTATCTTGTTCTTTTTCACTCATTTTGTCTCATCCTTGAAATGACTTGTGTTTTGAAGCGCAAAGGGGAGGTGTCAATGGTAGTTTATTTTACCACGACATTTTTGGCCTTGAAACCACGGGGACTTCTCTCTATATCGAAGGATACTGTGTCGCCTTCTTTAAGGAGTCGATAACCCTCTACTTCGTTGCCATGAACGAAGACATCGGGACCGGTGTCTCTTTCGATAAAGCCGTAGTTTCGCCGTACGCTAAACCATTTTACTGTTCCTGTTTCCATGTAGTTCACCTCGATTGTTGTCTTTGGGTGTGTCATCCGTTCCCTCATCCACTGGATGAGGCA
>JABXGY010000406.1 GCA_016550395.1 archaeon
GACCTAATTTCCCTAATTCATCTTACAGTTATTTTTCAATATTCCAGGCTTGTGCGAATTTATCGCCGACTTGCCAATAACTCTTGGTCATCATGGAAAAAGGAATGGCTCTCAAAATCAGCTTATGAGGAAGCTTATCCCTACATGATCCGAGGATATTATAAAGTGCGATTTCTCGGTCTCAATCATCCAGACTCTGAAATCGATTGGCGTATTCCAATTAAACCAAAAAAGAAAATGAGTTGATGAATGCTGGTCAGATAAGTAATGCGGTGCTTATTTTTTTAGGCTTGCTCCGATTGTATCCAGTTCTTCTTGGGTTCGAGTTAATCCTTTGAATGTTCCATGCTTCAGAATGTCCTTAGTGGCTTGAGCCATTTTAGAGCTGATGCCAAGACGCTCTTCAAGGAGATCCTGGTCGGATAAGTTCCTAAGGTCCTCAACGCCTTTTTCGATTTTAATAGCAAAATCTTGGTAGGGTTTCCACATGTTCCTTGGTTTTCCAAGAATAATCTGACGATAGTAGACGAGGTCAAGGAGCCGGTTAATCACCTGAACATTGGCTTCAGGTTCACCGGGTGGCATATGTCGGACTGACCGATCTGAGATTCCTATTTTTTGACACACAATTCGACCTTGTAGGCCTGGGTGGACTGGTAAGAGATTGAAAATGGGGTGACCATAGGTGTGATTATTTGCATAGATCTTTTGCAAGTCGTCATACACTTGGGGGACTTGACGACGTACCACGTTGAAGAAATAGTCTTTTTGGCGTCCAGGTTTTAGTGTCATTCCGGCAAAGAGAATAAACTCGGCTCCTGCTTTTTTCGCCTCATTCGCCAGCCCAAGCATATTATCAATACTATCACCTACAGTAGGGATTATTGGGTAGGCCATCACTCCACCAAACAAACCGGCTTTTCGAATTTGTTTCAATGCATCGAAGCGTTCCCAGGTCGTTGAAGATTTGGGTTCAAAAATTGACTTGGTTGCTTCATCGTGCAACGTGATGCTGAAGCAAACACTGGCAAAAGCTTGTTTGTGGATTTCTTTTAATAAATCAAGGTCTCGCAGTACGAGATTTGACTTGGTTAGAATGAAAACTGGAAGACGAAAATCATGAAGTGTTTCAAGGACCTGTCGAGTGATTCGATATTTCACTTCGGCTTGTTGATATGCATCTGAAACGCCACCGGAGACACCAATAATGATCTTTCGGGGTCCTTTATCCAGCACTTTTGATTTGTCTTGCTCGTTTAGGAACCGGACCAGGGTATCTGATTGCATCTTTCTTTGTGACTGGAACCGAGCCCGTTCCAGTTCACGCTGAAGGACCTTCGGTGCATTTTCCTTGATACGGATATGGGTATAGAAATTGTCGATGCGGTAATATTGACAATGTCCATCACAGTAGACGCAAGCATGTTCACAACCGCGATACGAGTTCATGGATCGGTTGCTATGGAACCAGGCATCGCCATATATGGGTTTGGATAAGAGTGTCTTAGCTTGAATACTTTCATACCGCATGGTAAAATCACATTTCAAATGTCTATTGCTCCCAATATTGAGTCTTTAAGCTTGCTATTTTGTGGTTCTTCACTTACTTCTATTATCGCCTATTCCTTGTAAGGGGACTTTGGCGTTGGGTTTAGGCGTGGTGGTAACCGTTGATTTGTTGAATCACTTGGAAGATAAATTCTCCAAAGGTACTGCTGTTGCGGATGCGTTTCTTCATATAGTCGCGAAGTATGTGTTTGTCCATTCCGACATCGCACTGGCTGAGGACCACTAATTCGGTGAGCAGGTCTAAGAGGAGGCGTTGTTCACGGCGTGTGAGGGCGGGTCCAAGCTTATCGAGGACAAAGAAGGCATCCTGGAATTCGAGAGGGCCAATGCTAGATAGCTCTATTAATGCGGAGAGTGTATGACCAGCTAAATAGTCCTTCCCGATTTCAAGAAGGCGATCACTTAATTTTCCATCCTTTCCGGAAGATTTCTTCGCTTTACTGATTGACATGATTCATTACTCCTTTCTCTCCTCAATGAGAACACGAAAACCGTGGATCATCATCTCTGGCATTTCTACGGTGCGAACTTGAATTCCGTCAATTATGCGGGTGAGTTGTTTCCAGAATTCTTGTTGAAACTGTGTTGCTTGCTCTTCAGGGATGATGTTTAATGCTGGTTGAAAAACGTCGTTGTAAATCCTAATTGCATATTGGTCATCTACGAGTTCGAATGATGCATAAAATCCGAAACTAGTAAGAGCTTCCACAATAATGTTAATTTGTTCTTGGAGGCTTCCACTTGGTTTTTCAGGGAGAATCTGTTGCCACAAACTCGCTACGACTTGGCGGATGAGAGAATTGGTTGTTTTCACATTGAATGATCGAATTATAGCCCCTACTAGTGCGGAGAAGACTTGTTCTGTTTTTATTGGAAAAAGGCTATGGGCAAGCTTGGTTAAGCTGTAGATACGTTTGGGACGACCACGCCTTGCTTGTTCATAAGATGAGGAGACCAGTCCAGCGATTTCCAAGACGTCCAGATGACCTCGAATGGCACTGATGTTGATATCCAGGTTTTCTGCAAGGGTGACAGCATTTGCATCTGTTCTAAGCAAGTACTCGAGAATGACTCGGCGTGTGCCTGTCAATAGTGGGGATGGCTTGCTAGGTGACGTCAAGGCACTGAACCTTAGGGCTTCCTGTATGTGTTCGCTATTTAAAACATTATATGGGTAATTTAGTATCTATAATACTAATGCTAGACGGACTCTCAGTTGAAATTAGAAAAAAGAAAGTGAAATGAAATTGTAACTATAACGCGCTTTGAACTTCTATGATTTAGCAAAACTACTCGTAGCGTAAAGCTTTGACGGGATCGAGTTTAGCGGCTTTTCGTGCAGGATAAAGCGCGAAAATGACACTAATGAGGATTGCAAAACCGATTGCAATGAAAATGGTTTCCAGTGGTAGCACCGGAACCAACGTAAAGCTGCTGCTC
>JABXGY010000407.1 GCA_016550395.1 archaeon
AGAAAAGGAAGCAGACAAATTAGGAATCAAAGTAACCAAGTCGATGAGTAGGGCTGAACTTATCACCCAAATCGAAAAGCAATATGCCCTGCAGGATTTTGGCGAAATCCACTCATTTTCCGAACAACGTTTCATTCTCGTGGGACTGCTATTCGTCTTAATAGCCACTTTTATTCTGGCACTTGAGACCCTATTTCAATTTCAATCACCTTTCAGAAATCAATTCACGTGGTTATTAGCTCCAATTTATGTCGTGTTTCGGGGACTCGGGGGTTTTCTGATTGCTGCAGCGTTATTCTCCCTTGCTTTGAAAACGGGATATCGAAGCATTACTCCTGTTGTTCGAGCTGCTCTAATCATTGGGGCTGTGCTCATCATTATCGTCGTTATCGTCTTTATGCCACTTCCATTGCAATGGACACAAATCTAATGCCCAGATGGAGAACGTCAACCAGTTATTGCGAGGCAAGCTGTATGCCAAGAACTAAAAACGGTTTCGAGTCAGACACACCTGCGATTGAAACTTTCAAGCTTAGTAAAATTTTTCCACCTGGTGTTCTGGCAGTCAATCGGCTTAATCTTAAAATCGAACAAGGAAAGGTGCATGCCCTCGTTGGACCCAATGGAGCTGGAAAAACTACAACACTTCGCTTACTTGCCGGTTTGAGTCGACCTAATCGAGGAAGTATCTTCATAATGGGGCATGATATGCTCCGTGAATCCAGGCAAGCAAAAGCCCAACTTGGTTTTCTTCCAGACACGCCCACTGCTTATGATGCTCTTCGAGTCAATGAGTTCCTTCATTTCATTGGGAGTCTTTACCAAATGCCCCAAAATGTCTTCGAAAAGCGAAAACAACATTATGTCACACGCTTCGACATCATAGGATACTTGAATAAGTACCTTGGTGATCTTTCTCGGGGAATGCTCCAACGAACCCTTCTATGTGCTCTTCTGATACGTAACCCCAAAGTCTTGTTGATGGATGAACCAATCTATGGACTCGACCCAGAAGGTGGATTTGTGCTCAAACAAGTTCTCCGTGAACTCGCACAAAAAGGGAATACAATTCTCTTATCCACTCATAATCTAAGTGTGGCAGAAGAGGTCAGTGATGAGTTCACTATTATTTCAGAAGGTGTGAAGGTGGCAGCTGGTACCGTTGAAGAGCTTCGCACAGAAATCGGAGGTCGCGCGAATTTAGAAGAATACTATATCAAGACGCTTCGGGGGAAATGAGGGTTTGGTAACAGTTCGCACTAGTACTGTCACTCGATGGGAATACAGACGTGTATTGAATTATATTCGAACCTCAATTTCACGTCCCATTTATATTACAGTACAAATCATCTCTGTAATCATCGTTTTAATTATAATGTGGCTCCTATGGTTTTTGTTACTCGATCCTTATGGGTTGTCCTATGAGCTCCGTGACTCATTATATCTATTCGTTAGAGAAACTGGAATTATTGGTCCCTCAGCTATTTGGTTCATTTATGCAATTCTCTCACTTTTAGTGGCACAACAAATTGTTAAAGCAATTCTTGGTGTTCCATTAGGCTCAGAATCAGAACCCGCTGATGCAGATTTTCTTTTTCCAGCACCAATGCCTGGTCATGTATTCTATACCGCTAAGTATTTACGGTCTATCTCTCGCAGGTTGATTTTCTTTATCTACATATTTGTAGCTATTCAGCCTATCATATGGTTCTTTATGCGTGATTATGGGTTGTCCATTCCCTTTATCGCTCTTATGATTCTACTTAGTTTTTTACTTGCAGAGATTGGTGCTATCGCTGCTCAAGGCTTGTATGCCTTACGGAAATTTGTATCCCAATCCCGACCTTATCGACGAATATACCGGATTGTGTTTTATGTGGCTTTGGTGATTGGAATTGTACTTTTATTATCTCCTTTTTGGGTGGTGAGTGGAGTAGTACTTTCTTCACCGATGTACAATCTTGCCTACTTATTCGTTAGTCTGGCGTTTAGTGGTCTCCCCGTAATGGGATTATTACCTGGGTGGTGGAATCCAGTAGAACCATTTACCTATCTTTATGTCCCTGCACTTCCTTGGCTTTTTTTGGGGCTATTTATTGCTTACTTATTGATTCTGCTAATCACACGATGGTTAACTAATAGAATCACTGTTGACATGTATGAGGAAATTGCTGCGATTACACGCCACCGTGGAACTGCTCGTGGAGCGCTAAGTAGGCTACCTATCACATTCAAACAAGCCAAGAGCCCCTTGCGTTCCGTGTTCAAAAAGGATTTCATCACGGGGCTGCGAAAACCCGGAAAAACATTTTACC
>JABXGY010000408.1 GCA_016550395.1 archaeon
TGATTCTGCAGGAAACCAAGCAAGCGATTCGATAGAAGTAATTGTCCTCAATAACCCAATCATTCAACCACCTATCCCCGGATTTCCAATTGCGGCAATTGCATTGGCTATCATAGCTGCACTTGGCCTAGGAATCTACTATCGCCGGCGCCAACCACATTAGACAATCTGCCCAGCTATGCTGGGCATCTTCATCCTTTTCCACCTAACATGTAGCAAGTGATCTTTATTATAATCTGAAATCTGAGAATTGCCCACACACCGGTTCGATGATTTTCCCTGTATGAACAAGGTGCCAAAGCTTGTCAATGTCTTGGTGAATTAAAACATCATGAACGAGGCGATCAGTTGACACACCTTTTTGTTTAATGTGACGGGGAATTATTCTTCGAATCATGTCATAAGCAATTTGTGATCCATGACCCAGGGTCACAGCTTTTTGGAATCGTCGGATGTCAATACCTTGGACGGCGCAAAGTAATTCAATGGCAATGATATGTTCCACATTGGATATCACTTCCCGTGCCTGTCGAGCAGAAATCAATCCCATACTCACATGATCTTCTTGGTTGGCAGAAGTGGGTATGGATTTTATACTCGCTGGTGTTGATAGGGTTTGGCATTCTGCAGTTAATGCGGCAGCGGTAATATGTGCAAGTCCAAGGCCATAATGAACTCCCCGATCTGCTAGAGCTGGATGAATGAGGAGCAAGGGTAATCCATTGCTTAATTTGTCATCAATTAATCGGGCAACCCGTCGTTCAGCAATACTCCCTACGCTAGTAAGGCTAATTGCCAGTAAATCCATAGCGATGGCAATCGGTTGTCCATGGAAGTTCCCTCCTGAAAGAAAAGCATTCGTCCTGGGAAAAATCAGTGGATTATCTGTGACCGCATTAATTTCTATTGAAATAACTTGCTCGATATAGGAGATGGCATCACGTGTCGCCCCAAGTACTTGGGGTGTACATCGAAGCGAATAGGCATCCTGGACACGACGCGTCCTACGAACCATCTCGAGAGTGGCATCAATTGCCTCAGAAGTTATGCCTAATTCTTCGAAGTGCTTTTTGATGCGATTCCGTTTTGCTTTCAAGAGTTTTGCAGAGCCAGGAGGTTCAACGGGTATTTGCTGATCAATTGCCACAATAGTATGTATCGCTTCGCTAAGAATAGATTTCAGGGAATCTTGCTCATTTAAGGAATTCTTGGAAATGATTTCATGAAAGTGCTTTGCTGCTTTTTCTGCTATTTCAGCCCGCTTTCGGGAGGTCATTACTTGTGAACTACGGGTTAAAAGTAGGACAAGATTTGAAGCAGAGGTTCTTTGTCCAGTATGAGGACGGACTTTGTGAATTCGAGAGTCATAGGCATCAAGAACTCCTTCAAGAGCTTCAATAGACAAAGCAGCAGCGATTTCAGCAGATGCTACAAGGGTTTTGGCATCTGCGATAGCTAGCGTGGCTATTGCGGTCATGATTTGAGTTCCGTTGATAAGGGCAATTCCTTCTTTACTTTCAAGTGTTATCGGTTTGAGTCCAGCACGTTTGAGAGCGTCTGCACCGGATAATCTTACTCCGTTGTATACAGCTTCTCCTTCACCGATGAGAACGAGAGCAAGATGAGAGAGAGGAGCTAAATCACCGCTAGCACCCACAGAACCCTTTTCGGGAATTATAGGGTGAACTTCTTTGTTGAGTAGGTCGACTAATAGCTGTACGGTTGAGAGCTGGATGCCAGAACACCCCTTTGCTAACGTATTTGCACGTAAAAGCATGGCAGCACGGACTACCTCAACAGGTAATGGTGATCCGACTCCTGTAGCATGGCTAATGATAAGATTGCGTTGAAGTTGACGGGCTTTTTTGTTAGAAACAACTACTTCACTGAATGGACCAAATCCCGTGGTAACACCATAAATTATCTCTCCTGAATCCGTCCACTTTTTTACCAAATCTGCAGCTTTTTCAATCTTTTCTTTAGCTTTTTGTGACAACTTCACTCGAGTTCCTGCTCGAGCAACAGAAACAACGTCTTCAATAGTAAGTGTCTCACCATCTAACGTGATCATTTTCTTGCTCAAATTACTCACCACTTTGATAATGCGAAGTGCTTTACATAACTAAGCTCTTTGGTTTCAATCAATGATTGTGCCTTACTTTGTAAATACAATAGGCTTGTCGTAAATAAGAATAATTGCGAAAAAAGTATAATGAGATTAATTCTTCTTATGGAGAGTGATTTCGATTTGACTGATTCCTCCCCATTTTCTTTTTCGATCCTTTGGAAAATATGTATTAATTTGAATCGAATCGTTATCAAGAGATAGGTCCGGAATGAATTTTGTCCTCAGCAATTCCGCAAGTTCCACAGCACGGTATATGAGAGCCCCCCTTGCTTTTATTGTCACTGAATCATTTTTCTTAACCTGAGAGATACAGGCCCAAATATATTCCATTATTTTCTTTTTCCCAACAAAGACTACATCTTCTAACCAATGGTCCCCAA
>JABXGY010000409.1 GCA_016550395.1 archaeon
AACCTGTAGTTGTATATAGCGTCATTGAAGGGACGAATTGCATGTTAGGAAAAATCAAAACTACTGCATTTCTAATAACAAAAAAGAATCTTACTAAGTTTGTTTCAAAACTAA
This sequence comes from archaeon, assembly GCA_016550395.1. GTDB lineage: Archaea > Asgardarchaeota > Hermodarchaeia > Hermodarchaeales > Hermodarchaeaceae > Hermodarchaeum. The sequence continues at coordinate 115 of JABXGY010000409.1, forward strand.
ACCACGTGCTCACAGTATATGGACCAGTGGCGCACCAGTCGCAATTCAAATTTGACACAATTACAAGTGGCAAACAGCTTCGTCTTGACTACGAAACAACCATTCTTCCACCCAAAAAATATTTTATCCCACCAAAACAGGAAACATTAACCTTTACACGAAGCCCTATAGTTGAAGTGCATGAAGCTTTTGACCGAAATGACTCCGAAACCTTATGGAATGGGAAACGCTTCCTTCTCTTTGGTGTTCATTCATGTGATCTTGCTGCAATTCATTTTCATGATTTGATTCTTACACAAATTTATCCGGATCCTTATCGAACTCAACGTCGGGAAGAAGGAATCATCATTGGATTGCACTGTCTACAGCCTTGTCAAGACAGTTTCTGTAAATCTGCAGACACACTCAATTCAACCAATTGTGCTGATCTCATGTTTACTGAACGAGATGATTCCTACTATGTAGATGTGTTAACTGATGTAGGACATAAGATAATTGAATATGCAAAAGATCTGTTTTCTCCAGCATCTAAAGACGAGATAAAGCAGGTAAAAAATGCCTTAACCCAGCGGGTTCAAATCTTTCCAGATCCAATTAAAGATTTTTACGGAATTTCAGGTCAAATTGAAGCTACCTATGAGGGAGAAATGTGGAACCGTCTAGGTAAACGGTGCTTTGGATGTGGTTCCTGCACCTTGGTCTGTCCAACTTGTTTCTGTTTTGATGTTGCTGACCGAGTTGAATTAAATTTGAAAAAAGGTGCTCGTGTCCGGGTTTGGGATTCCTGTCAACTAGTTGATTTTGCACTGGTAGCTGGTGGTCACAACTTTCGTCCAACTATTCCATCACGCGTGAGATTTCGTATTTATCATAAATTCCGGACAGAACCAGAGCAAGTCAATCTGATAGGTTGTGTCGGTTGTGGACGTTGTACACATACCTGTCCTGCTGATATCGATATGGTTGAAATACTTACTGACATCCAAAAGGGAGGTAATTAATCTAATGACATCATTCTCAAGCACAACTGAAGCTAAACAGAATATTTACCAGATTAACATGGCTCGAGTTGTACGCATTCATTCCGAAACTCCAGATACCAACCTTTACACTTTTGAATATGTCAACAAAGAACAGCAAAAAAAATTTAGCTTCACACCAGGACAATTCATGCTTCTATCGTTTTTTGGCTATGGAGAAGCACCATTTGGCATTTGCTCTTCACCAAATCAGACTGAGTCCTTCGATCTTTGTATTCGTTCCGTTGGGCGACTCACTAATGCGCTTAAAAATCTTCATCAAGAAAGTATCGTAGGATTACGTGGACCATTCGGCTATGGTTGGCCCATGGATGAGTTAAAAGGAAAGAATGTCGTCATCATTGGCGGAGGAATTGGTCTTGTGCCCCTCCGACCTGTCATTCTTGACATCTTGGAAAACCGTGACAATTATGGTTCGGTCCAAATCATGTACGGAGCCCGATGTCCAGAAGAACTCCTCTTTAAAGAGGATCTCTATCTTTGGGATAACCGTCGAGACATCGAATATGTGGCAACAGTTGATCGTGATGACGAACACTGTTGGGCAGGAAATATCGGGGTTGTTACAATTCTCTTTGATCGGATTACGATTTCATCTGAAAACACGTTCGCATTAGCGTGTGGACCTCCCATCATGTATCAATTTGTAATGCGAGAATTAGAAAAAATCGGATTACCTGATGATCGGATTTTCTTGTCTCTTGAACGCCGTATGAAGTGTGGTGTCGGACATTGTAGTCACTGTCTGGTTGGTACAAAGTTTGTTTGCCAAGATGGACCTGTGTTCAGCTATAAAGTCGCCAAGACACTAAGAGGTGCAGTATAACCCAAAAATCATTGGAGGGCAAAATAATATCTACAGAGAATAAAAAACCCGTAGTGGCTTTATATGGACTAACCTGTTGTGCGGGGTGTCAACTAGAAATCCTTGACTTGGAAGACGAACTCCTTGATATTCTTGGAAAAATCAACCTCGTCCAATTTCGAATGGGAAGTTCAGCTAAGCACCCAGGACCATACGATATCTGCTTCGTTGAGGGATCAGTAACCAATGAAGAAGAACTAGCTCAGCTAAAGGAACTTCGTAAAAAATCAAAAATTCTAATCGCTTTAGGAGCGTGCGCAACTACTGGCGGAGTCAATGCATTACGAAATGGGCGTAATATTGAGGAATTAAAGCAGACTGTATATAGTGATGCCTCTCATCTTCGTACGTTACCTGAAATTCTTCCTCTTAAAGAACATGTGTCAATTGACTATGAATTACAAGGATGCCCAATTAGTGGCGAGGAATTTATTGAACTATTAACGGCCTTGCTTACGGGTGCAACCCCACAAGAAAAGAATTACGCTGTTTGCGTTGAATGCCGAATCAAAGAAAATGTATGTTTAATGAAAGAAGGAGAGCTTTGCTTGGGTCCCATAACTCGTGCTGGCTGTGGAGCCCGTTGTCCAAGTGTGGGTTTTCCATGCGAAGGATGTTGGGGTCCTGTTCCCCAAGCCAATGTCACTTCCGAAATTGAGATGTTCTCTCAAAAAGGAGCTAGTTTTGACACTGTGGTTCGTAAATTCCGAATGTTTAATGCATCTTCTGAAGACTTCATGAAGGAACTGAAAAGGAGGTTAAACATAGAGTGGCTCTAGTCACCCTTGATATCCACCATCTAGCTCGTGTCGAAGGTCATGGTGACTTATTTGTAGAAATTCAAAAGGGCAAAGAGCCCCGTGTTGAAATGCGCGTTACCGAGGGAACTCGATTATTCGAAGCGTTTCTCCGAGAACACTGTTATAGTGAAGTATCTCACATCATGTCGCGCATCTGTGGTATTTGTAGCCATTCTCATGCCGTTGCAGCATTGCGTGCTGTCGAAGCGGCTATGCAAATTGAACCCGATCCCCAAACCATTCAATTACGAAAACTCATGCTCATTGGTGATATGCTAGAGAGCCATGCCCTCCACATCAACTTTCTTGCCCTTCCTGATTATTTAGGAGCCCGAAATGTAGTTGAAATGCTTCCCCAATACCGAAAAGAAGTAAAACGGGCACTACAACTGAAGAAGCTAGGAAACGACTTAATGGAACTTATTGGTGGACGTCATACACACCCATTATGTGCAGTAGTAGGCGGTTTTACACATGTCCCCACATCCGCGCAATTGCAATCGATTCGAAAACGGTTTCATTCTGCTATACCCGACGCTGAAGCACAAATTGAATTGATGGGCTCGTTTAATGAACCAAAACTTGTTCGACGTAGCCAATATCTCGCTGTAAGGCACCCTACGGAATATCCGATTCATGATGGAGTATTAGCCACTGACAAGGGTTTACAGATCCCAGCTCACGAATATCAGAATCTCATCGAAGAACGAAATGTGCCGTATGCCCATGCAAAATTTAGTGAAATAAAAGGAGAACCCTATGTAGCCGGTTCACTAGCCCGATTGAATGTTGCCTCTAACCAACTTTCCGATAATGCAAAACGAATGGCAAGCAAGGTTGGTTTGAAACTTCCGAGTTACGATATTTTTCAAATGAATCTGGGTCAAGCCGTTGAATATCTTCATTATCTAGAACATGCCCTTGAAATCCTTGATGACCTCATTAACCAAGATTTAGAAGCGAAAGTCGTTTATCACAAGATTCGCGCAGGAAGGAGTGCTGCAGCTGTTGAAGCACCTCGCGGCGTCCTCATTCACCAATATAGACTTAATGCGCGAGGAAAAGTATTAGCAGCAGATGTGATAACTCCTACAGCAATGAACTATGCCAATATTGAAGCTGACGTACGAGCCCTTGCCCCCGAATTACTAGAATTGTCCAAAGAAGAAGCTGAACTCCGTCTGAACATGTTGATTCGTGCATACGATCCCTGTATCTCCTGTTCAGTACATTATGTACAAACCATTTAACCCCAGTTCACACATTTATAGGAGAATCGCACAGGTATCCCTAATCTGGGATCCTGCACACGTGGAAGGAAACACATGTCAGATGAACTCCTTAAACAAAAGGTTCTGATATACGACGCAGAGAAGTGTTCAGGCTGCTATTATTGCATGATTGTGTGTTCCTTTTATCATTTTGAAGAAGCAGATCTTGAGAAAGCGTATCTTCGTGTGAATCCCGATGAAAGTAATCCCACTATGTTTGTAAATGCTTATTGTGCTCATTGTGAACATCCTTTTTGTGTAGCAGCATGTCCTACAGATCCACCAGCTATCACAAAAGATGATCGAGGTTTTGTCTCTATTGACCAAATGCGATGTATCGGCTGCCGATCTTGTAATTATGCTTGTCCGATTTCTATTCCGGTTTATGAAGATGCGTCACGAACTAGTAATAAATGTGACTTCTGTGATGGGGAACCTCGTTGTGCCAAATATTGTAGTACAGGAGCATTACAGGTTGTGTCAAGAAGGGAAGCAAAGGAGGCTAGAGGCTGAACTCAATGAGCGACGAGCAGCTTTATCCCTGGCGAAAAAAGGTGAAAACCCTTCCTCCGACATTTAAGAATCCAATTGCGAATATTATTCATTTGGGGCATATACCTAAATTGGTCACAACCCGTGAAAAGATACGAGAGACACTTGGGATCAATCGGAAACCACCCACTGCCTATGGGATTGAAAGTGCAAAAGTAGAAGTTCAAGAGTTAATTAAGCGAACAGAACTTTATGACAAAGCTACTTGGAATCCAACGAAAGAACAGACAGAACGAGAAAGTGACTAAGAGATGTCAAAAAGTTATGCGTTGTTTCTTGGATGTTATATTCCAGCCTTGCAACCATTCGCTGAGGCATCATTACGTCAAATTGCCCCTCGTCTGAACATGAAGCTCATCGATATGAAAGGAGCAACGTGTTGTCCTGTACCAGAGATTGTACGCTTAGCTGATCATAATGCTTGGCTCTATGTTTCCGCCCGAAATCTTGCGTTAGCTGAATCTTTAGGAAAAGACATCATGGTTGTATGCAATGGATGCTGGGAAACCCTTTATGATAGCCGAGAAGCGTTGATAAATAATCCCCCGTTGATGGCAGAAGTCAATTCAAAGTTATTGCCACTCGGTAAAGAATTTGAGGGAAAGATAAAGGTCAAACACTTCCTTGAAGTTATTGTCGAGGATATTGGCTTGAAATCGCTCAAGACTGAATTGAAGCAGCCATTATCCAAATTGAAGGTTGCCGTGCAGTATGGTTGTAAGCTCTATAAAAGTCTCGATGAAAAATTCGTGTCCTATTTTGATGACATCATTCAAACCCTTGGAGTCAAGACTGTAAAATATGGGGCCGAAAAGCTATGCTGTGGATTTCCTTTATCGTTATATTCACTTGACAAGGCAATGGAGGAACGCTCGAAGTATAAGTTGGATAAAATGCAGACCGCAAAAGTCGATTGCATGGTCACAACTTGCCCAGGATGCTATGATGTCTTAGAAAAAGCTCAATTGCTTTTGAGACGGCAGGGCATCCGATATGAGATTCCCATGCTTAATCTGATCGAGCTAATCGCTATAAGTCTCGGATTTCAACCACAAGAAATCGGATTGGACCAACATCGAATCAAAACAGATGCTTTGATTACAAAAATCGGGCGAGGGGGTAATTGAATGAGCCGCATGGATAGGATCAACAAACAATTGAAGAAGTTCTTAAAGAAAGATTTTCTCGATGAGTACTCCGACAGATACAATCGATACTACCTTCGTTCCAAATCAAGTCGAATGAAAGAAATAGCACGATTCTTGATTGAAGAAAAAAATGGAAGACTTGTAGCAATCTCAGCAACTGACGAAGGGGTTCAGGGATTTGACCTGGTCTACCATTTTGATTTTACGCATCAAGAAAAAGCACTTCTTTTGTCCATAAAGGTTAGAATTCCCAGGAAAACCCCGATTATTCAATCAATTACTGATATTGCCTGGTCTGCCAATTGGGCAGAAAGAGAATTGATGGATCTGATGGGAATCACATTTGAAGATCATCCAGATCCCCGGAAACTATTTCTTCCCTACGCATGGCCGTCAGAGGAGGTAGGATAAATGCCCCAGAAAAAAACTTCGGAGACAAAACCAAAAACGATTCCACTCAAAATAGATGAAGTCACCACTCCTGAATACATTATTCCACTAGGTCCATTTCATCCCGCCTTACTTGAAGGCGAATATTTCAAATTAAAAGTTGAAGGCGAAAAGGTTCTTGCAGCGGATTTGAAAGTAGGTTATAATTATCGAGGAATTATGAAACTCGCTGAAAACCGCACCTATTGGCAAAATCTCTATCTCTTTGAACGCGTCTGTGGAATTTGTAGTGCTTCACATACCACGGCTTATACTCGCACTGCTGAAATGCTTGGCAATATCGAGCTCCCTGATCGAGCTCGATATATCCGAACTCTAATAGCTGAACTGGAGAGAATCCACAGTCACTTGCTATGGGCAGGTATTGGAATGGAATTAATCGGTTTCAAAACACTGTTTATGTTAGTATGGCGGGATCGCGAACATGTACTCGATGTACTTGAAATGATTTCGGGAAACCGACAACATTATGCCATGAACACAATTGGTGGAGTTCGTAAAGATATCGAGGAAGCCATGATTCCAAAAATCGAAGACAAATTAGAAGTATTACACAAAGCAACAGTGACAGCAACTAAAGCAGTATTAGAAGATGGGGGAATTCGATCACGAACTCAAGGGATCGGAACTCTGGATAAAGAAATTGCTAAAAAAATTTGTGTGGTCGGACCTGTTGCCCGATCGACGGGAATGAAAATCGATGTTCGAAGAGATGACCC
>JABXGY010000410.1 GCA_016550395.1 archaeon
AGACCTGCTGACCCCAACATTACTTGCTGCACAATCTCATCAACAGCAAGTGCCATGCAGGCCTATTAAATATGTGTTCAGTAGACCGTGATATTGCGTCTCTAACTCCCTGACACAACAGCCCCACAAATCTCGAATGCTTATACACAAGCATACAAGTTTGACGATGTATGTCAACAGTTCAGGTAATTGTGCAGTCCTAAAATTGTGCGCATAGTTCAGTAAATTCAATTCAATTCAATTTATTTATTTCGCAAATGACGACTCATTGCACAAAGGAATTTAGCAACAACAACAGCTGAACCAGAAAAAAAAAGCTGGCCTGTGGACAGTGGCGCTAATCACTGAGGTGAAGTCATCACCCGGCTACCCAGCTCAAGCTATGCATACAAAATCAAGCAAGATTCGCAATTCAGAATGAAAGAAATTAGGGACATAGTTGAGTGAGAAACAAATAACGAGATCCATTAGCTCGCGGATAATCACAACATTAGCAATGTCATCAACATGATCGTGATCATCAGTAAAAATGAACTTGTCGTACTCACGACTGCGAATGAGATTGCACACACGCAATCTTGGGACATTGAAGAACGAACTAATGAAAGAAATACTAGAGCTGATGGCAGAGCTTGATCCCATGATGGAGTGGAAAGCACATACTCTCACTATTGGGTTATGGTGATTAATGACATCAGACATGAATTTCAAGGATCTTCTGATAACTTGCACCATGAAGGGTTCATCGTCGCAGATCTGGTGGAGATATCGGGAGTGAGTGCGAGGATGTAAACATAGAAGTTTGCGCAGACACTTGCGCCAGGCGATGAGCAATGTTTCAATGCAAGTGCTATCCAGATTCCATAACTGGCAGCCATACAAGGACATGCAGTATATTTTGAACAGTCGATATTTCACTGCGAGGTTTGTCCGACTGAAGAGGGATGATAGCATATTGGTTTGATTGATCATTTGTTGCTTGATGTGGTCTATCCTGGCCGTTTGAGCGTTTAACCCAATGACGTTTCCCAGGTGAGTAGCATTTGGGTCGGAATTGATGGTGACACCATTGAAGGAGATTTTGGCATCAAAGTGCTGTGCTGTGAACTTCTGCATTGTCACGAGCTGACATTTAGCGACATTGAATTGAACTTGGAATTCATTCGAGAAGGTTTGAGCAGTATTCAGCATTTGTTCCAATGCAGATCTGGACGAGGCCAAAAGTGTCACGTCGTCAGCGTAAGCAAGGGCGCCGATGAACAAGTCACCCAGGTAGCAACCGACGCCTCCTTCACTCAATCTCTTCAAGAGGACATCCAGGTAGACATTGAAGAGGGTGGGAGAGAGTACCGCACCCTGTTTTACTCCATTCTTTACGCGGAAGGGTTCAGATTGACAACTTTTCCACATGGTTCTCACAGATTGGTGAGTGTATGAGTATGCTAGAAATCGACAGAGCATGGGGCATACCGAGCGTTGTCTTAGAAGACCGAAGAGACGAGTGTAATGCACCCTGTCGAAAGCCTTTGATGCGTCAAGCAGCATAACGTAAATGTCACTACCCGCCCGCACATACTTGTTGCAAACTTCTTCCAGGACGTATGTGCACTGTACAGTCGAATGGCGCTGTTTAAAGCCAAATTGGAGAGAGCTAGGTGCTAGTTCATTGTGCGCAGCCCGCATGATGATTTTGTCCAGTATTTGCTAGAAGTGGGTTTGCAGACTGTGGGCTCACTGAGCACTCAGGATATTGGATTACAACCGGAGCCGCCGACAGTCTTATGATGAATAATGACGGTCATTCTGCCCAAAGACCCGTTACGACCTACACACTTGTGCAGA
>JABXGY010000411.1 GCA_016550395.1 archaeon
AAACCTTGATGACTTGGGAAGTGCTGATTCTTACAGGCTGAACATGGAATATTATGATGTTAATGATACAGTGCTTGTTGTACAAGGAGACAACCTCTTTGATATCAATCTTGATGACTTGATTAAGAAGCATGAAGAAAATGGAGCTTTGATGACTATTGCTCTGACGAAAGTGGAAAAGACAGAAGGGTACGGTATAGCCGAGCTGGACAAGGATATGAGGATTAAAAGGTTTATTGAAAAGCCCCCACCAGACAGAGCACCGAGCAACCTCGCTAACGCTGGCATATACCTCCTGTCACCTGAAGTCAGAAGAGAAGTCGAAAGCGAAGATGTCAAAAAAATAATAGAAGAGAGAAAGAGGCTTGACTTCGGTTTTGACTTCATTCCCTACTTAGTAGATAAGGGATTTCCAGTCTATGGCTACGAATTGAAAGTATGGTATGATGTAGGAAGCCCAGAAAATTACCTGAGAGCCATGCATGATGTTCTACATGGAAAGTTGAACATAAGTATCTCAGAAGAGAGAATTTTACCGGGCAGGAACGTGTGGGTTCAAGGATACAGCGACGAATCGGTCAAAAGACGGGAAGAAATAATCAGAAAACATAAAGAAAACAAATTGTCTATCGAGGGCGCTGCTCTGATTGGCAGGCACACTCGAATAGGTGATCATTCCAAGATCGCAGACTCAAACGTCGACAATTTTTGCATCATCGGTGAACATGTAAACATTGAAAGATCAGCAGTTCTGGATGCCGCAAAAATAGGGGATTACACTCGTGTCTTAGACAGTGTCCTGGGTAGAAAGGTTGTCGTAGAGTCGACCCTTGACAGCCCTACCTGTATCGAATCAGCCTCTGTCATCGGCAACGCGGTTCATATTAGTGAGGGTTGTAAGATCATAAGAACCAGAATCAACCCTAACCTAACAATTCCATCCTGCATGACGTACATTGAGAAGTTTCTCGAGAATCAAGAAGATGTTACCCAGTTAGCAACTGAAGGATCAACTGAATCAACTTGAATGCACTCTTAGATTTTCACGGAGACCAATCATGAAATTGCATGTGCGGTTAATGTGCGCATAAACATATTAAGTCCAACATTCAGAAAGCTTACTAAGCAAAATATGTATGCGCACGAGTTCTGCATCGGTGTGTTTGGATGAACATTTGTATGGTAACATGGGAGTTTCCACCTCGAGTCGTAGGAGGTATCGCCCGTCACTGCGAGGGCTTAGCTAAGGCGCTAGCCCGTAAGGGTCATGAAGTCTATGTTGTGACTTTGGATCTTCCAGGCGTACCCTACTATGAAGAAATAGAAGGGGTCAAGATCTATCGCACAGCAGTGCAGTTAGGTCATCCTGAGTTTCTTACATGGGCTCTTTTATTCAACCACTTTATGGAGAAGAAGATGGCAGAGGTGAGCCAAAAAGCTGAGTTTGATATTATTCACGTTCATGATTGGTTAACCGCATTTGCAGGCATCTCCTTCAAATATTACCTAAAAAAGCCGATGATCACTACCATTCATGCTACCGAAATTGGTCGAGCGCAAGGTCTTCATAATCCCAGTTCGCTAGCTATTGATGGAATAGAATGGTGGTCAACATACGAGGCAAGCAAGATCATTGTGACAAGTGGCTCGATGAGAAAGGAAATTTGCGATCATTTTCATCTACCATGGGAGAAAATTGAGATAATCCCCAACGGAATTGATTTGGCGAAATATAACACATCTGTTGACCGATGGGCAGTTAGGGGGCGTTACGGAGTCAGTCCCCATGAAAAACTCGTTCTCTGTGTAGGCCGCTTAGTCCCTCAGAAAGGGATAGAATATCTAATTCAGGCGATTCCTATGATAAGCCAACGTCGTCCAGAGACGAAGTTCATCATTGTGGGTGATGGATGGTTAAGAGATCACCTCGAAGGCTTGGCTCAAGCAACAGGATATCGATGGAAAACCATTTTTACAGGCTTCATCCCAGACTCAGAGGTTATAGCACTCATGACCAGCGCTGATGCCTTAATTGTTCCCTCTATCTATGAACCATTTGGCATCGTTGCCCTAGAAGGAATGGCGGCAG
>JABXGY010000412.1 GCA_016550395.1 archaeon
GCTTTGGTTCCCTATCCCTCACCTAGCCTTGCTCAAGAAGGGAACATGGGTACAGAAGAATACGAAGAATTCGTTTACCATGCCTGTTTAGTTGACAAACCGAACCCTGTAAAACTGTGGAGACAAATTAGTGATAAACAAGCAAAAATTACATCCTATCTCAACACGAAGAACATAGTTCGTTTTGAGAGTCAAGATGTCGATTTTTCGGCTGAAGTAACTGGACGCAACTGGGTCAATGCAGACGGACATCTCAATATGCCTGATGGAGAAGTGTTTACCTCACCCGTTGAGGACAGTGTGGAGGGAACCATTCGCTTCAGTTATCCGGGTATTTTTATGGGTAAGGAAGTCGAAGGAATTGAATTAACCTTCAAGAAGGGTGTCGTAATCAAAGGCACAGCTGAAAAGGGTCAAGATCTCTTGGACCACATTCTCGCAATTGACGAGGGCGCCAAACGACTTGGTGAAATCGCTGTAGGTACAAACCCGGGTATCACTAAGTTCACAAAGAATATTCTGTTTGATGAGAAGTTGACTGGTACAATCCATTGTGCATTGGGTAATGGATTTGAGGAATCTGGAGGTAAGAATAAATCAGCGATTCACTGGGATCTTTTAGCTGATATGACTAAGGATGGCAAGATTTTCGCCGATGATGAACTCTTTTACAAGAATGGGAAGTTCCTCATGAAGATCATTGAACCAGAGTGATAAATCGAACTATTTAGTACGAACTGACTCTATCTTGAATATTACCTTACAACCCTTTAGGGTGGCATGCACTTGATTTGCTACCTCAATCATATCCTGTACAGAGCCGTTCTCATCCCATTCGATGACAAAATCATGTTCTCCAGCAATGGGCTGGAATCCCATTCGCATCAGCCGCTCAACAACTTCGCTGGGAGCTGCCCCTTCACTACTTAGATAGATAGTTAGGTAGCTTTTCATATTCTAAAATCTCCAGGGAATACTTGAAACGGGGTAACAGGCTATTTATCCCTAATCAATGCGGCATACCCCCTCATTACCCCACTGCTCTCAGGAAAAGCGAAAAGGCTATTTTAATATTCGCTGCATGAATCGCTCTAGAGATGAAGCGAATGTCAAAGAAACCGCGTTTACCTCCTGGACAACGTTGGATTAATGGATTCCCTGTTCGAACTGCTGAACGGATGCCTGAACCCTTTAATCCAGAAACGTGGAACCTCACAATTGAAGGGGAGGTCGAAAACCCAATTGTTTTTCCTATGGTAAATTCTGTGCTTTACCTGTTACCACTCAAATTAGTGACTTTCACTGCGTTGAGGGCTGGTCGGTTCCTGATAACAAATGGAAAGGTGTCCTCTTCAAGGAAATCGCTAACCGCGTAAAACCCAAGTCTTCAGCCAAATATGTGCTATTTCATGCAGAACACGAATATACCTCTGCTATCGCTCTTGACGTTGTTATGGAGGATGATGTAATTCTCGCTTGGAATCGTAACGATGAACCCCTCCGAGTAGAAGACGGGTGGCCTCTACGCTTAGTAATTCCACGTCTTTATGCCTACAAGAGCGTGAAATGGGTTCGTCGCATCACCTTTCTCAAAGAGGTTGAACTCGGATTTTGGGAAAAACGAGGTTACCATCAGGAAGCTGATCCTTGGCTTAATCAACGCTTTGCTCAACTCTAGCATTTTCAAAAAAAGGAAATAAGGCCCTTGCGGGCCTCAGCGACTCCCTTGTAGGAGTCAAGGACTGGGAGAGCATCCACTTCTGTAGCATCTAAGAGTATAAGGTTAGGTACTCCCCTAGTATACACCAGCATGATGTCTGGTTCTAGCTCTGCGTAATATCGGGGCATTTAAAGAAAACAGATCTTTTTCACTTTCTGTGTTTGGAAAAAGCTTATGATGGTGGTCATGAGACGGACGCAAGTCTACGTGCTTTATATGTTCCTTTAGCATTACTATGCCGGAGTTGTGTGACAAATGGCGAAAACAGTCAAGAAAGTATTGGATGGGTTCTACTGGATCATGGCTCGGGAAGGAATGTTGCCAGATAGTAATATCTTTCTAGTCGAAGATGAGAATCGGTTTGTGCTTTTTGACGCGGGAATTCATCACTTCTATAATGATACTTGTCAAGCAATTTCGGAAATAGGATTTAATTTGAAACAGTTAGACCGTCTTATCCTCACCCACACGCATCTTGATCACTCAGGATCAACACCTGAATTCCTTCGTGATGCAAAGGATTGTAAGGTGTGGGTATCTGAAGAGGAAGGTACCCTCCTGGAGCAGGGTGATGATACGATTGTATTAGGAAGCATGTTGGGTCATCGTTTGCCTCCCATTTCGGTTTCAAAAAAACTGCAAGAGGGTGATAAGATTACAGTTGGTAATTATTCCTTTCAGGTGCTACACACTCCTGGCCACAGTGCTGGAAGCCTATGTTTCTTTGAACCACAACAACAACTACTGATTTCAGGAGATGTCGTGTTTCGACATGGATCTTTTGGACGAGTAGATTTTCCCACAGGCAATGGTGCAGTATTAAAGGAATCGATTGCCCGCCTTGCCAAACTCCCTGTAGAAATACTACTACCTGGACATATGGGTATAGCAACTAAGGGTGGGAAACGTGAAATCCAACTGTCTCTACAATTTGCTCGTCAGGTACTCTAGCGTCCGTGAGGGTTGCATGAGGCGAGGGCTTAAATTCATCAGGTAACGGAAGCCTCGAGGTATGGTGCTTGAAATAGGTAAAAACCGGAGTCGGATTGTAGCTTACTTAGCTGTTTTTATAGCTCTGGTAACGGTTTTTGATGCAGTCCCAATTATTCCTGGATTATATAGTGGCGTATGGGACTCGTGGATTTTTCTTTTAAGCCCAATTATTGGTGTACTCCTCGGTCCGTTATATGCCATTCTTGCTGTTGGACTCGGCAGTTATCTGGGACACTTCATCTATTTTCGTGATCCTTTTGAATTCCTCTTTCTGCTTGGTGCAGTATTAGGAACTGCATGTGCAGCCTTAATTTTTCAACATCGCTGGAAACCTGTTTTGATCATCTATTCAGTATTACTTGCGGGTTATTTCCTAACACCAGTAACTTGGTTCTTACCACTTATCGGAATATGGGATATTCTCCTAGCTTATGTTGTGCTCCTGTTCTTCATATTATTAATTAGCCAAAAATGGTGGCCAGCTGTACACTCTCAGGATATATGGTTAAGACTGCTCTTTTGCGTCATCATTGGGTTAGAAGCCGATATTCTCTTTCGCGTTTTCATCTTGGTTCCTGGTCAAACATACTGGCTTTTCTATGGATGGACAGTTGAAGTACTTCAAATTCTGTGGTTAACTGCAGGAATTATTACTCCGACAAAAGTGGCTTTGGCAACCCTATTTACGGTAACTATTGGCTTCAGTCTACTTCAAATCCTTCCGCGAACCGGTATTTCTCTTTCTGCTGGATATCATAGTATGAATAACACATATCCTCCTAGATTAGAGATTGACAATTAATCCCTTGAAAATATTCGCCAGAAGGTTTTTACGAGTGAATTCCTAGCCAGGAACTAGATTTTCATTAATCGATATCGAGGTTGAAGGAATTGGCAAAATTACCTAAACTTGATACTAAAATTAAAGCGGTTACAATTTATCGAAATGGTGCCAAAGTCGAACGCACTGGTACCATTGAATTAAAACCTGGCACTCATAAACTCGAAATCGATAATCTCACTCGATTTTTAGATAAGGAAAGTGTTCGAGTTTCAGGTCGTGGTCACGCCACTATCGTTAGCTTCGACACCGTTGATATGACCGTTGAAGTAAGTGGGTATGCAAAACTTGATACGCTCATCAAAAAACGTGAAGATTTAGAAAAACGACTTACCAAAATCCAAGGTGAACTCGAAGGCATAAGCCGACGGGTAAACTTCTATACTCAAGTTCTTGATAACTCGGCAGGTGAATTTTCACGGTGGATTCCAGCAGGTGAAAGCGATGTAAATCAGCTAAGCGCGCTTGAAACCCTGGTAACGACACAGGTTGATCAGCTTCATAAGATCCAAATTAAATTACACGAAGATCGAGAAAAAGTGCAAAAAGAACTAGCTATGGTCAAACGGGAAATCGAGAAGTTCCAAAGTGAAGTCAACCAATATGAAATTACTAACAGTGTATTGGTAAATGTTGAAGCCCATAAACTTGGAAAATGTGAGTTTAACATCTCCTATTTTGTGAGTCGCGCATATTGGGAACCAACCTATGATTTTGTGCTTTCAGAGGATTCAACGGATGTCACAATGTATACAGTCGTCCAAAACAATACTCAGGAAGACTGGGATAAAGTCAGTCTAACTGTTTCAACGGCTTCGAGGCGAACGGCAACAATTACTGAACCTTCTCCATACTTCGTGTCAATCTATGCTCCTCCTCCACCACGTCCTCGGAGGGCAATGGCAAAGGAGCGGAAGTTGGCAGCCCCAGCGGCTTCTGGTGCAGTTGCCGATGAATTAGAAGTTGAAGAAATGGCTATCATGCCTGAAGAACCACTTCCGGATATGGCTCCACCGCCAGTAACAGCCACTGCTATGGAAGTTGGTGGTGTTTTTGTTTTTGTGCTTCCTGATCCAGTAAGGGTTTCTGCAGATGGTGAACCTCATGCCTTTCCAACAAGTCATATCACATTAGAAGCGGACAGAAAATTCTTCTGGAATGCAGTTGATTTTGCTGAAGCAATTGAGGTGACTACTATTGAGACTGGTGACAGCGTCTTGCTCCCTGGGAAAGCGCGAATTTATTTCCAGGATGAATATCTCGGTGAAACTCACCTTAACCTTGTAGCGCCTAATGAGAAAGTTGATGTGGGTATGCGCTTCTCATACGATCTAAAAGTGGAAAAAAAATTGGTTGCTAAAAGCACCGAAAAGAAGGGATTACTCAAGGGGAACGTCGCCCGTGATTATGCGTATGAATTAACTATCAAGAATTATCGGCAGAAAATGAGTGCTGTTAAGATAATGGATCGGATTCCTCACAGCGATTCGGAAGTCATCAAGATCGAAGACCGGAAATTCTCTGCGCAACCAAAGAAAGATGAGCTTGGTGTACTTACATGGGAAATTGAAGTTCCTAAAGAAGGTGAAACTAAAATCAACTACTCCTTTCAAGTTGAATATCCACGCGGACAAATAATCACACCCCCATTACCCTAACTTCACAATGCTATTGAACCATTGAAGTGCTTAATATGGCACCCTCCGAGGAACCTCAGAAAGAATTGCATCAGTCTACTACAACGTTGCCTACTAAACGTTATGTCCTGCAACCCCAGCTACACCCCAATAAATGGAAACTGCAAGTGAAGGACAGTTCCGGTCAGATATTATATGAGGTTCTCCGACGACTTACCATACCGATCCGTTACCGTGTTCAGACCAATCAGTTGCACAAATCAAGTCAACTTACTATCAAAACATTAAACATTGGAGATGTTCAACGCTACACCTTCTTTGAAGGAAATCAGGCGAAGTTATCTCTTCGTCAATCTGTTTCCTCTAAAATAGTGCTTCTCCAAGATGCTAAACGCAAAATCATAGCACATTTTATTTCGATAACTCCGGAATTCATCCTTCTTAAGGCGCAGACAAATGTCATTGCACGTCTTCGGTTTAAAGAAGATCCTACTCCAGCTGGATTTGTTGTTGATTGTCAGGTCTA
>JABXGY010000413.1 GCA_016550395.1 archaeon
CCCCAGAATGAGGGCCTGATCCTCTAGACTCAGTGGACGTATCCCGTTGCCCGTGTAAATATGAGTACACTTTTCGAGCACAACCTCTGGGGCACCCTTGATATATGCAATCGTTTCTTGCTCAGGTGAGTCATGCAAGGTAGACATACGTTTTCGCTCTGGATCAAAAGGCAATTCAGCGATTCGCTCATAATTATGTAGAACTTGTTCCGTGAGACCAGCTTTGTGGGCCGCTACTATTAAAGCACCTTCAGTTGGATCACCTACAACTTCCCAATTGTTATTGTGGTGGCGAACAGTTGCATTATTACATAATCTTCCAATTCGTAGAAGCAGATTCAGTTGTTCATTTTCTAAAGGATTGATCTTGGTACTATTTTGGAAAAACTCACCATTAGGAGAATATCCTGCACCTGTGACCATGAAGCTTTGACTTGGTACGAAAAGTTCGCGAACAGTCATTTCATCCTTTGTTAACGTTCCGGTTTTATCCGAGCATATAACATCCGCAGATCCTAGAGTTTCAACAGCAGGTAGGCGTCGGATGATAGCATTACGTTTTACCATGCGTTGAACACCTAATGCCAACGTAATAGTAATAACCGCAGGAAGGCCCTCAGGGATAGCGGCAACAGCTAGAGCTACGGCAACCACAAAAAGGTCTAGAAATGTTTCAATCGTGAATGGGGGAATGAGTAGATTTACAATAACTTGGACGGTAAGGATTATCAAACAGATGATAAGAATTGCGAAGCCTAATTGCTTGCCAAGGCGCTGCATTCGTTTTTGTTGAGGTGTTTCTTTTTCTCCTGCTGTTTGAATCATTCCGGCGATGCGCCCAATTTCAGTTTTCATACCTGTCTGTGTTACAACAGCTTGCCCTCGACCAGAGGTAATGATCGTGCCTGAGTGCACCATGTTAGAACGATCAGCTAATGGTATATTACGATCAAGAATACCTTTCGCGTCTTTTTTCACTGGCATTGATTCACCTGTGAGTGAGGCTTCATCTGTGTAGATGTTATGTGATTCAATGAGTCGTGCATCAGCAGGAAGCCTGTCACCCATCTCTAGACGTAGAATATCACCGGGGACGACGTTAGAGGCTGGTTCGTCTACAGGCTCACCGTTGCGGATTAGGTGTGCTTGTGGTGCTGCCATTTCTTTAAGTGCTTCAATAGATTTCTCGGCGCGATATTCTTGAGTGAAACCCATGATCGCATTGATGATAACAATAATCATAATCACAATAGCATCAACGGCAGGTTCCATAAACCATAATGCAATAACACCGGAAATGATTGCAGCAAAAATGAGAATAATTACGAGGATATCTTTGAATTGCGAAAGAAACATGGTAAGGGGACCTGGACCTTTTACCGTTTCAAGTTCATTGGGTCCAAATTCGGTTAATCGCCGCTCAACCTCTTCTTGACTTAGACCCTGGTCAGTAACCTGCAGCTGCTCCATAACTACAGATGCATCCTGAGTGTGAGGAAGAGGCGATTCCGTCGTCTATGACACGTCCGTCACTTAATATGCCATTAAAGATTTAACGCTTCTATATGAGGTTTTCAACGCGTCTCGTTTATTTATAATTGTGTGTTATCTATTACTAGTACTCAATTGGTTGCATTGTGACTATTCCTTATCGCTCTGAGTTTTATCTTCCTTAGGAAAGAGTGTCTTAGCGATTTCACTACGCTGCTGTTGTTCCACCTGGGCGAGAAGCGTTTCAACTCGATAATCCACAGTGATATTCCCTGCTTTATTCTGAATAAAAACGCCTCCAATCATATCCATGGGCTTCTTCCCAAGAGAGACCTTTGCACTTTCACCCGCAGCTTTAGAGATAGCTGTAGCAAGCCCAGTGATTTTTGAAATTATTACTTGATCCTCTTTACGAGCATTCACGATGATATCACCACCACCAATTTGAATCCCTGCACTAATAATTAGATACTTGAGGAAAGTCTTATACTGGGCTGTTCCACGCTCCTTTTCGAAACGTTTCCGGGCTTGTTCAAAGGCGTCATTAATAATTCGAGCTTTAGCATCGAGAATCTTCATATGTGCATCATTGCGAGCTTTACCAATTATTCGGTCACCAGAGGCTTGAGCCATTTGACGGCGACGGTCCGCCCAACCAACAAGGTTAGTCTTTGCATTCTCCGTTGCCTCTTCAGTGAGTTGGCGTGCTGAAACCTCGGCTTCAGCAATCATTCGTTTTGCATCAGCCTTGGCTTCATCCACGATAGTTTTTTGAATTAAATCCGCTGCTGAAGATGACATAGTCACTTTCCTTCACCTCCAAAGGCATAGACACCCTTGATTATGAGATCGACTGTTTTTTTCAGATTCTTTGTCCCTTGTTCCTCTAAAGAAACAGCTTCTTCATCAGCTTTGGAGAGAATCCGTTGGGATTTAGTTTTAGCTTTGCTTTCAACACTTTTTTGCAAAGCTTCAATCTCTTCAGTAAACTCGGCACGAACAATCTGTTCCATACCTCGAGCTTTCCGCTCAGCGTCACGTTGAATTTCCTCAACTTGACTTTGGGCTTTTTCACGAATTTGTGCCGCCTCAGCTTCCGCTTTTTCTACGCCTTCTAGAACCTCACTCATCGTTTACACCGAGAGGATTAATTTGTTTTCATGTCGTTACTCGCATCAGAACATTGACCTTTCTTAATAAGCCTTATCATCAGTTGAATTTCGTAGGTAATGACAAATATTCCGAAACCTTAAGAATGAGCTCTATGCTACTATCGACTTCGAGCAAAGAAATAGTTTCTTTGACCTTTGGTGATTGAAATGAGTGATGAACCACCAGTCTCAATGGGAAAGACCTGCCGATACACTATGATCGCTTGTGAAATCTTTATCTTTGGCCTCGTTGGTTGGGTCATTGGACCGTATATTTGGGGACCGGGTGGTGAATATATCGGGGCCCTGATTGGTGCATTAATCGGGACGTTTATGATGTTTGTTACTCTCTTCTACTTAGCAGGACTCTTTGGACGAAGGAAAGAAATGGAGTAATAAGAAGAAGGCTTATCATAGAGAAAAAGAAAGGTAGCAAACAATGTCTGTCGCACGATACAGTTTCATCAACGCGAAAATTCGAGGATATAAAGCAGATATGCTCACAACAGAGCATTGGGATGCCCTCCTTGGAGCTCGAGATATGTACGCGGCACTTCGAGTATTGGATGCGACCAGTTACTCTGAAATTACTCAAGACTTTGATGAAACCGCTTCCCCCCTAGAAATCGAACAAAGCCTAAAACTAGACTTCAATCGCGTACTTACTGAAATCACAAATGATGTCCCCAAATCAATGCAAACCATAATGAATTGGATTACTCGCAAATTCCAACGCGAAGTTGTCAAACCCTTGCTCCGTCTTTACGTGACGGAAAAAGATCCGAATTTAATCGAACGTCTCATTGTACCAATTGCCCCCTTTACTACAGAAATTCTTCTCGACCTAATAACCGCCAAAGATCTTAACGAACTTGCTGCAAATTTACCGGATCTGTATTTCAAACGTTTGATCCAAGATCTATTGCCACAATATGAGGAAACGGGACGCCTTGTGATAGTTGAACAGGCTATTGATGCCGCGATTCTCGAAAACCTGTACAAAGAGGCTAATAAACTGAAAGGGCTTGACAAGGAGTTAACATCAAAACTGGCTGGGGTAGAAATTGATCTTATTAACTTCATGACCACCCTTCGCACACATTTTCTAGGCATAGAATCACCAAAAGCCGAGGAACTACTCCTCCAGGTCGAATACCGACTTCCTCTCACACTCTGCCGAGAAGCCCTTCATGCCCGAAGCTTTGAAGACCGTGTTCGAAAACTCCAAGAAAGTTCCTATGGCCCCCTAATTACTCAAAGTTGGGAAGCCTATGAACTGTTTCAAAACTTATACACCTTCGAAAAGGTCTTTCATGAACAAATCCGCCGAGACAGCGTGGATGCCTTATTAGGATATCCATTTCACTTTGGCATTGTCTTAGGATACCTTAACCTGAAATGGTATGAAATCCTCAATCTCAAAGCCCTCATGAATGGCAAAGCAGACCAACTAGATCCCAATGTCATTCGCCGCGTTCTAATTTTATAGCAATTAACAGCAGGTGCCTTGCGTTGAAACAAAAAGACATTCTTTTCGATGAAAACCTAAGCATCTCCTCGAAA
Source organism: archaeon (assembly GCA_016550395.1). Classification (GTDB taxonomy): domain Archaea; phylum Asgardarchaeota; class Hermodarchaeia; order Hermodarchaeales; family Hermodarchaeaceae; genus Hermodarchaeum. Next base: position 4,206 of record JABXGY010000413.1, read on the forward strand.
ACCTTGAGTGGACAACTTTATCAGCTCCTTGAATCCGAGGGATGGACTTGTCACTCCGTTCATGAGTTGCCCGATCTTGTGGGTCACCCTGACGAAGAAATCATCGCCTATGCTAAGCAACAAGGATGGGCTCTCTTAACTCTCGATAAACGCATGGCTTATCTTGCCGTAAAAGAAGGTGTTAGCATCTATCTTATTCTTCATGAAAAACGTGGTGACGAGGAAGAAGAAGTCGAAGAATATACAGTTGTACACCTCGAACCCTTTGCCACTGTCGAAGCCCGAAAAAGTTACGATGCACGAATAACCAGAGTAGACTAGTAAATCTAACCATTAGAAAACCTAGATTAGCTTACGTTCCTTGACTTTCCCAATGAACTTCTCATAATCGCTCTTACTCGTACAATAGAGAAAAGTTTGCCTATCTCCACCCTCATTTTCAATAGTCAAATAGAGATACGTATCCCCACCATCCCATCGCTCATAACTATAACCAACAAGCTTGTCTGCAGAATATGCATGCAGCCGCTTCTTTTCCTTCCTAAATGTACCCCTAACCTCTACAAACACAAATTCCTTTTCTGTTAGCACTAATTCGCCCTTCGTTTTCTCTAAAAGAATTAACCCACTTTTATCACGAACTTCATAGGTCGCTTTAATCGAAATAATCACATCTGCACCAAACACCAATTCATCATCCGTCAATAAAATCTACCTCCACACAACACCAATCCGCCATCATATAACTTTTCAGCACATTTCACAAAACAGCCCTATGAATTCTGCTGAAATTAAGTGATTAGAGCACCTCTAATCGTTGTTAGAATTTGATGATAAATGGCTTCAGCCTTTTTCGAGGATTTGATACCTTTAATCAGGATGTTGCCTTCACCGACGATACTAACTTCAACACCCTTCCCATAAAGTATCTGAACTCCCAAAGAACTGTGAGCAATAATGGGATATTGTTCACTTAGAAGTTCTGTTGCACGAGTGAGATCAATGGAAACCGGGTTGTTTGAATGCACTAGAAAAGTCTCCTCAGTACAAAGTTCTGTGATTTCCAATTCCGATTCTATTGTAGGTGGTCCAAGCTCTGCATCAAGTCCACAGACTGAACAATTATCATTTGGTTGAATCGGTATCTGATCTAACCGAAACC
>JABXGY010000414.1 GCA_016550395.1 archaeon
ATTCAAAGACGCAGGAATGATTGATTTCTCTAATAAAGAACGCTATATTCCAGAGTATGAAGAGTTATCTTTAATCCAAGGTAATTATGAACTGAAACCTGGGACATACATTGTAACCTATAATGAAACTCTTCAGATTCCCACACATCTGATAGCAATTGGTCGTCCAAGATCATCTATTCTCCGATCCGGCGCTACAATTGAATCAGCTGTTTGGGATGCGGGTTATGAAGGACGATCACGTGGATTATTAACTGTTTATAACCCGCATGGCTTTGTAGTTAAACCAAATGCCCGATTACTTCATCTCGTGTTTTTCCGTTTGTTACAAGAAACTGATTCCTATAAGGGTGTCTACCAGGGTGAAACTTAGTGGTACACAAGGCTAATGTACTGGTTACAGGTCGACCTGGTTCTGGTAAAAGTACTCTAATGAATCGTTTCATTGAAGAGGCACGACACCAAGGCGTAAGCGTTGGAGGAATTAGTACGCCGGACTTCCGATTTGAAACAGGTCGAAGGAGAGGGTTTCTTATCCGTGACGTGTCTTCAGGTGCAGAAAAAATGATGGCTGCCGTCGATTTCTCCAGTCCTGTTAGGGTAGGTCGTTATGGTGTGAATTTACAGGCTATTCAAGATATTGGAGTCAAAGCTATCAATCAAGCTATCCGTTCAGCTGATTTGGTTGTTATTGACGAAATTGGTAAGATGGAATTAGCAGTCCCAGAATTCTCCCGAAGTGTGATTGATGCGTTGGATTCGTCTAAACCTGTCTTAGGAACAATAGGAATGAAGCTGAAAGGACCGTTTGTAAGCTTCGTGAAAAATCGTGATGATGTCACAATATTGATTCTAACTCCTGAAAATCGGACTCACTTGTATAAACAGATCTGCACGCTCTTTGGCGTATAAAGAATGAAAAGGACCAAAGCTAGCGTGCTTTGGTCGGATGGTACACGATGTAGAATGATATAACTAAGAAGGTGAGACCAAGCGCTAATCCCACAATAGCATTGAACAGGATCTCGAAGAGCAACGTATTAACAAAGTAAATCGAGATGTAAAATGCAGTCAATGGGAGAATCATTAGTACGAGCAGAAAGCTAAGAAATAGTGGGAGTCGTCTAAGGCGGAAGAGGGGTTGCCGTTTTTGGTTTTCGACATAGATGATAAGTATCAAACCAACCAGGACATTTCCCAGTGCCGAGAGGAACAGTGGTAACATTGAGGTGATTGGTACGTTTCGAAGAAAGGGGACAAGAACCCAGGACATTTGATAACTACCCCAGGCAAGTGTAAAGATAGCAGTGAATTTGAGGAGAAGGGGACCTATTGTATCAGAAGTCACACCATGTTCGCCAGGAACAACTTCTCGCCGGATGAGAAGTGATTCAATAATGATGATTAATCCCATAATCATGAAGAAGACAGCACGAGTCCAAAATGGACCTGCAATCAGACTAGTCGGAGCAGGGAAGTAGGGGAAGAAGATGAAAAGGATTCCTGTTATAAGTGAAAGGAAACCGAGACCTGTGAGAAATGCCCAGCCAACAAAATCCTTTCCGGGCTTGAACACATCATCGAAGATAAGGATGCCAACGCCCATAACAATCGCGGCGAAGATGGCATAAATCATGTATTCAGAAGGCAGTAGCCAGTTGGTAAAGTATCGATAAAGTCGGTAGAGCGCATAGATGAAGAAGATGAGGGCAGTTAATTGAAGAAGCCGTGAAAGTAGATTAGAATGCTTTGCCAAGGTTTTACACCACGGTGGTGTGAGATTCGTACTTGAAACCCTTAACTGGATTGCTAAAGGTGTACGTACTTGTAGCGACTACTCTAGTTGTCTAGCAAATTAATCTTTTTGGCGATGGCTCTAACAATTCATTATTGGAATCCATTCCGCAAGAATTTCTAATTCAAAGGCAACACAAGGTGCTTCAATTCCATAATTCTGCAATACTGCTGGGTGGATTTCGCCAATTACTCCTAGTCGCTTTCCCTCTATGAATAGATTCGCTACTCGGCCTTTGATAAAGGAAACATTGGAGGTTTTTTTCACTTTAGCAGATAGCCCAAGATTTCCTAAAAGCGTCATGAATTCAGCTTTCATTGCAGTAATATCTACTCGAGAATTTACTGTTGCTGCAGCTAGATGAGGACCCGTATTAGTGCAAGTCTCAGCTTTTAGATCAACTGTAACTACATCGCCTAATTCAAAGATGCGATGGGGTAGCTCTTCAGCAGTATTTTCTCCGAGAAATGCTAATAATCCAGGCAGAAGGCTGTTTCGCATTACATGATACTCCATTGATTTGGGATTAGCGATTTCAACAACAACCTTTCTGGGACGATTCATCATCTCAAAGAGTACACGAGTATTCGTCAAGGTATAATTATGAATTTCTTGATAGCCTAAACCCACCATTAGATCTCGAATAGTCCGTAACATAGTAGTCATAGGAAGCTCATGTCCAATTGTCATCAATTGAGGGATTGTTGCCTCAATACGGTCATATCCGAAACCGATAGCGACATCCTCAACGATATCCACATCATGAAGAATATCCACGCGGTATGCCGGAATTTCAACTATCACAATTCCTTCATGAACCGAGGAGCTTATTCGCATCCGACCTAGCGCCTTCTTAACAGTGATTCCATCAAAATCGTAACCAATAATCTGGTTGATATTCTGTAATGAAAGTTCGCGGTGCGTCGAGGAAAGATTGGGAAGCCTTTCACGTTCTTTAGGGTACACCACTTCAACATCCTCAAGAACACCCCCTCTTTCGGCTAGAGCTGTAATCATAATATTCAAAGTGTGAATTGTAGTTAACTTGTGAGTTCCAGTGACCTCAACAAAGATATCTTTCGTGGTTTCAACTAATCGACCTAAATCGTTGCTGTTAATTACTGGCGGCAGACTTAGCACTTGGTTCTCTGCATCAACTAGGAGGGGATATTGTGGAAAATCTTTGATTATCTTCCCGAATTCTTGCCCCTTGGGATGCTGACGGAGAATCTGTCTAGCTGTTAGTGGGGTGTGAAACTCGAGTGGAATAAACTTTATCATATCTGGAGGTTCAGTTCGATAATAGATTGGAGGTTTAATGAGATTTAAGACGTAAAGTCCAATACTGGTTCGCTTTCGATTCCGACCAAATGTGCCTGTAAGGCGTTCTTGAAGTTGCATGAATTCAGCAATCAAGTCATCGTTTAATTGAAGGTCGCGAATGATTCCACAAGCTAGGTAGGGACGAACCTGTGCTACAGATGGATCTACAATAGCTTGCCAATCAGATTTACGGACCACGTAGGAAGGTGCTCCCGTTTCAATTTCTAGGAAACCACGGAGTGCCCGTGCAATACCTTCAGTTGAAAGCATATCAACACGGTCAGGATTTACTTCGATAATAGCGACGTCATTAATTTGGCTGTCAATTTCACATTTGAGCAAGAAGAGGTGTTCTTCTAGTTCTTCAAGAGACAGGTCCCGTCCGATTAGCGCCAGAAGATCTGATATCCTAACTTCAACATTCATCACATTCACCTTTCAAAATCTCATCGAGACCTTCCTGAGCCAACCAAGATTATGGGTAGCGAGTTCACGAATATCATTAATCCCCAACGCTGCCATGGCTAACCGATCAATACCAATTCCCCAGGCTAGAACAGGAAAGTCGATACCAAAAGGAAGGGTAACTTCAGGACGAAAAATACCCCCAGGAAGCGCTTCTTTCCAGCCAAGCCCCGGTATGAAGATGAACCCCTCAATAGATGGTTCAGTGAAAGGGAAGAATCCGGGTTTGAATTTAAGTTGTTCAATACCTACGCCCTCTGCAATTGCCCGAAGGTAACCCATAAGATCTCGAAGTGTAAGACCTTCACCACCGATAATGCCTTCACATTGAAGGAACTCAGCAGAGTGAGTTGCATCAAATTTTTCTGGACGGAAATTCCGGTCAATGCTGAACATACGTAAAGGAGCTTGCTTGTGTTTAGATAGAAAACGAACAGAAACCGCAGTAGTTTGACTACGTAAAACAAGTTGTCGAGCAATATCGAAGCTATAGACATAACGCCACCCAGTTGATCCTGTCTTCCAGCCATTTTCATGGGTCTTAGCTACATGTTCTAAGGCTGACTGATCGACTATTTTTCCAGGTCCTTTAGGGGTTTTAATATGATAGAGATCGTGAACTTCCCGAGCTACATGGTCTTGGGGCATGAAGAGCGCGTCGCTATTCCAGAATTCCACCTCAACGAGAGGCCCCTTTGCCTCTTGGAACCCTAACCCAAGAAGAATTCGTTTCACTCGATCGATAAACTCAAGATAAGGATGTTTTTTCCCAGGGAAAAGTCGAGAAGTTGGAGCAGTGAGATTATAGGGCAAAAAAGTTTGAGTCTTCCAGGCTTCGGATTTGAGTATTTCAGGCGATAAATCCTGAATTAAATCTTTTTGAGCCAATGATGTTTCAAGTGCCTGGATTCCTTTGGAGGTAATAATTACAGATACACTTTGATGTTTCACAAGTTCTGCTAAACTCCGTTTAATTAAATCTCGTTGAATCGCCTTCCATTCCTTCACATCTAGATTCATATTCTCCCGTCGTAATTTTCCAGTCTTGAAAGCGGCATTTAAGGCTCGCTGAAGGGGATGCTGTTTGATGGATTTCGTAGCATTCGCCTTCAACTTCATCCATGTTTGACCATCGCGTTTTGAAACAGTAATCCACCCGTTTCGGCGGGCCCAACCTAGGGCAAGTTGTTGTTCAGAAAGCTCTAGAGTCTCATCATTAGCCATAGAACTAACGGAACCTTCTCCCCTTTGCTTGGTCAATATCTTTACTAGCCGTATTTCTGGTAATCCCTTAGAAGCAAATCGTTTCCCCTCAGGTGTAAGTTGATAGTATTCGGTTTGCGTTGTTTCATAGTCTTCAATGAGTTTCTGTTGACGGAGACTTTCTAAGAGACTCCGAACCGTTTCATCTCGTAAATCTAGAGATTTAGCAATTAATGAAGGAGCAAGGGGAGTTTTTGTTGTCTTTAGATGATCAAGAATTTGTCGAGCCTTTTTTGATAATCTGTACCTCATATGACCTCCTTCCTAGGAAGAGAATGAATACCTTTAGGGGCTGATGGAGCTAAATAAGTAGGTATTAAGAACAAGCAATGATTGGTTAAGAGTGAGGGAATTCCAAGGCATCAGCCCATCAATGGTTGAGTGGAGCAATCATTTTAGGTTCATATATTTAAACCATCCGTTAAAAAAACCTTTAGGAGTCTAGCCGGGCAGAGCTTTCAAGATTTTCCCATAAGGAATCTCATACCGTTTACCTCTGAGTCGGTAGAAGACCACCGGATAAATTGACTTTGAGAAGTATTTACGATGTTTAGTGTCAACTAAGAGTATCATATGTTTCAAACCTTGCTGCTTCAGTAATTCTAGCTGAACACGTTTCTTTTGTGTATATTCTTCGCGCCAATAGCCAATGATTTCAAGAAGAACTCGCTGTTCTCCTTTCACGAGGGCAAAATCTGGAATAATCAAATTGGACCCAAAAATGAACGCCTCAGGTTCGCGAATGATATCCCAGCCACGAAATTTGTTGTTGTGCCAACTCCAATAGAATTGTTTCTCCACTCTAGAATCGAGGAACGCCATATCTTCACGAATCTGTCCTCGTGGGAGTAACACGGGTATCGATTTTGAGTCCAATTGCACATTATAATGGCGGTCTCGAAGAATCACATCAATGGAAACCTTCTCGACACGAATTTTCAGGCTAGGGGCTTCTTGCAACAAATGCGTTATGACTTGGGCAATATTCCATCCAAAAGAGGTTGCACGACCAAAAAATACCTGAGGCCCTGCAATAGTAGCACGGACTGTATTGTCTAGGGATTCTAACTCGACTAAGACCCCGTAACGTTTTGTATACTTGAGAAGGGATCGAGCCGTTGCCCCTAAACTAGTTCCGCTGATAGTAAGATTTACTGAGTCGGAATAGTAAAGAAAGGTTTCGAACACTTCGTAATTATAGGCGGCAATTAATTGTTCAGCAGATGGTGGAGAGTTATTCCGTTGGAGAAGCATTTGTTCTTCGCGGTGTGCAGTAAGCAGTGATTCAATAGAGTTAGCGGATAATCCAAGAGTTTCACTGACAGTGCGAAGGATTTTCTGTCGATTTTCACGAGGAAAAAACCCTCCATGGTGGTCTTGCACATATTGCCAAAACCAGAGACGGAAATCCTCTAATGAAGCAATTCCTCGTCGTTTCAAAGCAGTAAGTTGACTTTGATTAAGGAATTCTTCAAGTTGATGAGCGAAGAATGAATAGAACCGGTTTAACAAGGTTGCAACGAGTGCACGAACCACACGATTATCTGGTGCCCAAGTTAAGGGTTCCTCGAAATCAATGGTCTCGCGGATTTTTTCGATATGAGTTTCGAAATAATCTATTAGTCGTTGTGGAAGAGCTTGATCCAGGGGAGCCGCGAGAAAATAAGGCAGCAGGCGTGTTCCTTTGATTTGGTATTTTATGTACTGTAAACGTAACACCAATGCTGCAATCCCCTTTGAACTGATAGCTACTAGGTTCGGTCATCTAAGAGGGTTCCTAACTGAAGTAACCGAAGACCTTGACCTCCCTGAACATAGATCCGGCTACTCCCAGTGGGATCAGAGTGAATCAAAGCAAGAATCCGATAGCGCTCCCTTAGACTAGGTGGAGGATCAACGACCTTAAATTTTCCTTCGCCCAACCGAACTTGCTCACCACATTTCGCCTTTTCTTCTTGAAGAACACCCTGAATCAGTAAGGCGATATTCCACATGAGCTTCCGACTACGACAAATAAGAATACTGCCCTCTAGAAAGACTGAGTCAACTCGGTCAATAACAAAAAACCATTCCTGTAAATCAGGATGAAGTTTTTCTGATGGAAGACTCGCATCTGTGAAGTAATCAGATGGAGGTTCCATCTCTTCTGCTAATTCTGATTTTAATTCCTCAACTAAGGAGAATGAACTGTCCTGCTCCTGAAGCCACGGGAGTAGCGATGAGATAATTTCTTCAAATTCGTCTTTTCTCTGGGTTCCCTCGGCATAGTAAACAAGTATCATACGTTGGAGAACAGGTTCAAGTACTTCAACTAATTCGAAATATTGAATGATCAATAGTACCTGGTAGAGCAGCTTCCAGGATTCTTCAAACCGTCGAAGTGCAAAATAAATGGAGGATAGGTCAATCAGAAAACGGATCACTTCTCCAGGGTCTGTAATTGATGGAAATTCCGTTGATGTGATTTCTCCACGGATTACTAATAAGGCAAGATAGAGGGCATGAGCAGTAGCCTGTTCGTTTGCGAAGCCCCATTCTTGGGTTTTTCGGGCAAAAATCGTGAAATACATCGTCGCTGATTCGAAATCTTCTAGGAGCAGATTGATTGTGATGCGAAGCATATGGGTCATTATCATAAGACGATGATAATTTGCAGCATCTGGTCGAACGCTCAATAGAATGCGATTACATTCTTCTATAGCTTCTTTTGCTTTTTCCAAATTGTTTTTCTCGCCAAGATATAGATAACAAAGGGCTGTTAGATAATTCAGAAGTACCAGGTCTGGTGTAATCTGCCTGATGAGCCTCCGATGGGCTGTGGCTGAAAGTTCCCAAGAAAGAAGAACCAAATGGTTATACAATTCCTCTCGAGCCTCATCAATTTCGTCTAAAGCCTCTCGATAATTTTGTTCTTGAATCTTATTCACATAACTCGCATAATTCCGTCGAAGTTCTTGAAGAAACGTTCTGAGTCCAAGTGCCTCTTGGTCAGTCATACCGATAAGATCTTCCTCGGCAATCCGGGGTCCCCTTAACGAGCGAACAACCTGAAAGGCTTGATTCTCTATCAATTGGATACGCGTCGTAGGATCGTACACGCTGCGACGATCGAGACTATACCTAATCTCTGTGTGCAACACTTTTTCTCGGAGGGTCTCGAGAAAAGCCATATCTTCTTCGTGATCATGGCTTCGTTCAAGGAGGTGCAATAGAAAAGCACTACCCATTAATCCTTCAATTTCAGGCTCCAGATTGCGAAGTGCTTGTAATAACTGGAAATCAGAACTAATTAACCGATTCTCTTTTAATTTCTTGAGAACCAAAAGTAAGGATAAATCAGGCGCTTGGGGAATCCGATCGACCATATCACGCGCCTTTTCAATGTAGGCATCTAAATCCTTCTGACTGACTTCAACGACTTCGACCACCTTCTTCACATATCGTCGTAATTTCCCACGTAATTCTTTTAGAATTTGATGAGACGTGTAAAGTCTAAAGGCAACTCGGTCAGCAATCTCCTTAAATCGATGCAGTTTTGATGGATCCTGAGCAAAGGCCAGAATAAAGAAATTCGCATCAACCGCCACCCGAGACCAGGTTTTCATAGAGGTTACCTCTGTTTGTACTTCTTTTTGTTCCGCTTTCTTCGGGCGTTTTGACCGGGCACCTTTTGACGTGACAGTTTTTGGCACGGTCCGAACTCCTTGAAATCTTACATAATATAGTACATGCTACCTGAAAAGGTGAACTACCCCGCCCTGAAAGGTGGGGTTTCCTGCTTCAACGCTTCAGCCAGTGCTGACAGCTCCACAGGCTCTTCCCGAGGTTCCCTCGGTGTCGTAATGGACCGAAGTCCAATCAATTTTATATTTTGAGCGGCATTGAAATCCCGGTCATGTGTCGTACCACATGCGGGACACTTCCATTCTCGGTCTGACAAGGTGAGTGCATCGTTTATAAACCCACATGTATGACAGCGCTTGGACGTAGGATCAAACCGTCCCACCTCAATGAGAGTCACACCATACCACTCGGCCTTGTACTGCAACATCCAAAGAAAACGGTACCAAGCAGCATCTGCGATGGAACGTGCCATTCGACGATTGCGCACCATGGCGCAAACATTCAGGCTCTCCACTATAATCGCTTGGTTCTCGCGAATTAATCGTGTCGAGAGCTTGTGTTGAAAATCCGACCGCTGGTTAGCAATGCGCTCATAGCAACGTGCAAGTCTCCATCGCGCCTTCTCCTGGTTCTTACTTCCTTTCTTCTTTTTACTTAGTCGACGATGCAGGCACTTGAGACGTTTTAGTGTGTTCTGAAGATACCGCGGATTCTCAAATTTCTCTCCTGTGGACAGTGTTGCATAGGTCGTCAGTCCCACATCAATACCGACCGTAGTTTTGTTTGTTGCACACTGTTTCGCTGGAGGCACTTTCCCATCTTCGACTACAATACAGATGAAGTACTTGCCAGTATTGGTTGAGATGACGGCGCACTCTCTGGATGTACCCTTGAATCGTCGGTGGAAGATAGTTTTTATCCGCCCAATCTTGGTAAGCCGTATACGTTTGTTTTCAAAGTCTACAGTGAAGAATTGTGGCACAGTAAAGGACTGGCGATGAAATTTTCGACGCTTGAACTTCGGATAGCCCTGCTTGTCCGTACCCTGTAGGACACGCCGAAAGAAGTGTTGGAAGGCCAAGTGGAGCCGCTTGACAGCTTGTTGTAAAGATTGGGAATAGGCATTTCGGAGAAAAGAGTGGTCCTGTTTCAGTTCTG
>JABXGY010000415.1 GCA_016550395.1 archaeon
AATATTGAATTAAAGCAATGGGAATGGCATCGAGAATATTTCCCAACGGCTTTCGATTATGTAGAACCACAACATCGTGAACTCCACTGCTATGAACACAACCAAGTTAGAAGATGATGATTAAAGGTAGAAGAAAAATGAACGAAGGAAAAGACGTCAAATCCCGTGATTTCAAATTGGATCGGGATAAAATAATTCAATCTTTTCAACGACGAGGACCTGGTCGTGGAGTTGGTGAGAAGCGGATTATTCAGGAACGTATTGATGAGCTAGATACTCTTTTTCACAACTTACAACAAATCCGTGGATTCCTCTCTCAACAAGGTCATAGTATCATTAACGAAAGTGGTTCAATGTTAGCTCCTCGATCTCATCAAAACCTTGATCAATTACTTACCTTACTCGAGGACTTTCTCTGGGTTCTAAATTGTGCTATAGCCAAGCATGGTGGACAACCAAAGCTTTTCTAAACTAACCGTTGCTGGCGCCCTGATCCCGGGCGTACATAACATAACGAATCTAATTGTTTTTCGAACTCTAAAAGAAAGGCATTCAAATGTGCAGCTGGAACAATGGGAATTCGTTCATGGAATTGAATGTCTTCTTGCAGCATTGTAACAAGCATCGGAATCAATAGGACATGTTGCCAATCCAGACATCCAAGGTCTGTTTGAAACCGGGCAAAATTATCTGCTAAGGCTTGGGTTCGGATTAATTGTTCCTCACTGGCACTACGTAGTGCAGAGGTTTTTCCTAATCGCACTCCAAATTGTTTACAGTCGATACAGAGGAGTTTAGGCTTATGATTTGCAATAATGTCAATTTCAAACCTCCGGTGTGTCGAAAAGCGAAACCGATGCAAAACCTGATATTCATGAAAAATTAAGACACTAGCTACAAATTCCTCGAATTCTTGCCAAGTCAAGGCATTCAAAATCGATCGTTGCGGCTCACCTAATTGGAGTGCGCGTATCGCTACTTGTACTTTCGCATATCCTGGGAAAGACCACTGACTTTCCGAATCCCGTTTAAGCATTTTAGCAGATTCAAGAGTCTGAATGATGGTTGATTCTTCAAGATCTTCGGGGAGATGTCTTGTTTCTATAATTGTTTCACCTGAAGTAGCGGTGAGAAGTTGTCTGAGGTTATTCCCATTCTGGAATGATGCCAGGACCCGCTCTCCATTCTGTATCCAATCCAGCCTAACGCACCTCAGAGGATTATAACTCCGATTTCAAATTATATTAAATATCTAGTTCTTTTAATGCAACTTTGACTTCACGAAGAGCGTTATTAACTGCACGTAAAAAGAAGCGAGTATCACGAGAAACTAATGCTGCTAATACTACTGGACGACCATCTTGTAAATCAGTGGATTTACAAACAAGTGTTCCCTTTTCACAACGAATCGTGATATCGCGAATAGCGCCTAAAGCAAGTTCATCCTTTGCCCTATCCGCAGCGCTATGAACGAAACTTCCCATCGCCGCGGCCACTTTCTCATCAACACCACGTTGCACAGCTGATGCAATCACAAATCCTTCATCAGTCGCCACAATACTTGCTTTGACTCGTCCAGTTTCATTTAACTTATTGAGAATTTTGGTTAACGAATCCAAGGTTGAAGACATCGATTATAACCTCTGGAACCCAATCTTTTTGGCAGCACTCCACACCAATAATTAGCATAACGCTTTATAAATTCAGCTTGCCTTCGGTTTTCCCCTAGAAATTAAAAAACTATCATTACACGTAAACTTTTAGCGAACCTACCCCATCAGGATTTTATGCTTTTGATGTGATTCATCATGAGTCTTTCTCTACGATATACATGGTTGCTTATCGCCACAATCATCATCACGGTATGCTCCATCTTCGTCACATTCGATAAACGTCATTTTTCATGGGCGCACACATACAATGAATCCTTCCTTTCGCTATTTGGGATCGAAACAGGCTTTGCGGGTTGGGTTCGATACTTATTCAGCTGGATTTTGAGTACTTGCATAGCTACTGTTGTTTTGACCCTACTCGTTAACTTAGCAGACAGTTTCTTACTCTTAGTAGGACTATCGGGTATTCCTACTGATATTATGATAATTCCGCTCATTATATCTGGATTCATTATTTCGCTCTTCTTACTAATCGTGGCTATGATTCCAGTGATGACAATGCCTCTTGCCTGCCCCTCTGCTCTAACCATTCTAACCCTGGTTCAGCTCTTCAGCGTTCCATTTTATCTGCACTATCTCCCTAGCCTGGTGAGTACCTTTCTCTACTTCGCAGCTATTGCGACCGGGTTTGTCGGTGTTTTTCTCTCCATTTACATGTTGTTCCGAAACTACATAGGAGTAGCAATCTTGAAGCGATTTCGAGGTGCCTCTTCCTCGTCTATGAATTCCAAAGTCGAAAAACCTGAAGGTTGAAAGGTTTAGGAAAAAAGAGGAGAGGACAATCCCCCGCGACACGCGCACCGGCGAGATTGCCCGAACCCGACAAGACTTTTACATAAAATAACAGTTATTTAATTTAAAAGTCGTGTGGCATTAAGGTCTTACGCTTGTTGGCTTTAGCCCGGTGGGTTGCCTTAGTAATAAGTTCTTCAACCTTATCATCTAATGCTTGGTAAGCGGCACCAGAAACGTTGAAGCCCATTTTATGGGCTTTCGCGGCAACTTGTTTTTTGACAATTTTATCTACTGCCAATTTAGAGATCCTCCAATTCAAGCAGCTCGACGTTACGTCTTAATCCATTCTAGGATAAGATGAAACGCCGTTAAATCGAGGTTTGGCGCCTTCTACTATTAAAACCTTTGGGTCGGTTCCATTTCTCACTCTAACTATATAAATCGGCTCATTTCTCTATAAACGGCTTTTTCCTTGGAGATTCACTTCAGAGGATGTTTCTTTTCTGATTTTTATTAAAAAAATACCTCGATATGAATCGAATTGTTGATTACGCTCTTAGAATTTGAGATCCATGCCTTGCTGTTCAAGTGCTTTTTTAAGTATTTGTTGTCTGTATTCAAAATTCCGAATGGCTTCTCCAAGCATTGGTAGTAAATCACGGTCTACTCCTTTGAAGCTTTGGTGAAGATTTTCGAATGCTGGAATCATGTCAGCTCCGATTTGTTGAGCACCCATCGCTGCCATCAGAAGTCCCTTTTGATCCTCGGGTGTATCTGCGATCTCACTCAGTGCAAGGAGCCAGTAGAAGACACCTTTAATGAGTTTAAAGGCCCATAAAATTCCGAAGAACTGCCACATCTGGGCTGTAGGATCCTTTTTCAATTCAAGGAGTTGGCGTAGAATCTCTCCAACTTCTTTTCGGGCCGCGTTAAACTCTTCAGCCGCTTTCTCAAAATTACCTTGCTTGGCAAATTCACTCCCGGCATTCATCCGGTCGAAATATTGTTTGGGGAGGGCATGAATTGTCTCATATGGGGGTTGTTCGACATCAGGTCTGTCGTTGTTCTTGTTCGACGCGTTTTTTTTCACGGCGAATATATCCCCCTTCTTGGGCGAGTTCTTTAAAGGTTTGATAATCTTCTTTCGAGAGTCGTAAGAGTCGTGCCGCTTCCTTGTCTGGCAATTCTGGTGAATTGGCAAGTAGTTGGGCCACGTCTTCCGTGCGATTTCGTATTGTTAGAAAGGCGGTTTCTGCGACTGAGCGGAGTTCAGCACCCCGTTCACCAAGGACTTTTTCAGCATGCCCTAAATTCGCCGCGATACCTAGTGGTTTTGCTTCAAATCCCACAGGTAGAACGAGGTGTTCCTCAACGAGTAGACAAATGTAGGTAAGCCCCATTTTTGCTGAATTAGCAAATGTGGTTTCATAAGCTCGATTTGGGAGGCTTAAAATAAAGGACATGTTGGGAGGGCGATCTCGAAGCACTTGAAGGGCTGCGCTCGCATCATCAAAGTACATGACGGGGATTCGTCGACGACGTAAAGTTTGGAGAGCGCGAATCACTGATTGATTGCGTGTTTTCCGACCCACCGCGAGAATTGGTGCTCCGCGAAGAAGTCCATATAAGAGAATGTCCAGACCTGGACCAAATCGTCGCCACAACCGAATAATTGCAGGTCGAAGTTCTTCGATCTCTTGCGGTTTTTCAAAGGTGGGTAGGTAATCTTGTACAACTTCCCTAGCCACGGGATTGAACGTTCTGTAGGGTGCGACTTCGCCCGTCCAACGGCTTAAATCCTTTTGGAAACGATCAATAAACAAGGCATTAAGTGTCTTCAAAACCGCCATAATTGAGACATCGTCATCTTCCCGGTCAGCTAAAGCAACGCTAAGAACAGGGTCAGCAAAATCCCAAACGAATTGATAGTTACCTGTTTCAATTGAAGCAACATCATCAGCTAATAAATCCTGTCCAAACATTCGTAATGCAGAGAGAAATCCTGAGACGAGTTCTGGGCTTACGTTTACGGTCATTGGACCAAATCCCACTGAGGTTAGGACAAGTCCACTTTTGTGAAAGTGATACAATTGATGAATCAATTCGCAAGCCCGTTTCCATGTTCGTGAAGTTCGTATAAATGAGTTTCCACCACGTTTTATAATTCTCTCTGAAACCAAATAGTTCTCATCTAATTCTGATTTGACAATTCTTATCAAACTGGATTATTATTGGCGACGTGTTAAATAAGTGCGAATCACTAAAATGATGACAATGATGAGAATCACTGTCACGATCACTGCAATACCTAGGATTAAGATTAGATTTGGGGGAGGAATTAAGGGAATATTCGTTGTTATGACTTGGTAGTAATATGTGAGGGATTGTTGAAGGGATCCGACTGAGAGGATTCGTGTTTCATTTGCTTGGAAGTAGATTCCTACATCTTGATCGATGACAAAGGTGGTCTCTAGAAGTTCAGTTGGTGTAGAACTGGTATTGAAGAGCTGATAACAGAAGTGTTCAATTCCTCCGAGGGTAAAGCTAGAATAGGACACGGTCTGCCACCGGCTTGTACCAATAATTACATTGGAACCAGGGGTAATTTGTGATAATGTTGTATAATCAAGGAAAAATCCAGGATACCCTACTAGGACATCACTGAAGAAGGTTCCATTCATTATACCTGTTGGAACTGGGGTGGGGGCTGTTTTACTTAGGAAGATGCTTGTTTGCCACGAATTGTTAGAAATCGTAACATGGTTGCTATGTATATTGATGGATACATTGTATGAACCCAGAATATTCAAACCAACTTGAGCTACATTAGTAACTTGAATGGAAAGATTGACGTATTGATGCCAGTGCATTGTATAATTACTATCGGGAAGATTTAGTCCTGTCCAAAAATTAATATTGACCGCCGTTTGGTTGGGTTGATTGCTGATAAATCCGTAGTTGTATTCAGTCTGGTCTCCAATCGTTGGATAATATGCAGACACTAACATTTGCCCGGAATAAATGCCGTTCCAACTCATGATAAAACTGAAGAGCAGAACGGAAATCACGCTTACTGATTGGCGATTCAATCTCATTATCGACCCTCAATATCCGACTTAGAAATGTATTTTTAAATTCCTTACGTTACGTTGAATTCTTATGCGTTTTCTTGTGTTTTGTTATAATGTGCTAGAATGCGGTTGTTAATTACTTCAACAGGATTTTCCATTTCATCCCTTAACTTTTGTGCACGGTTACTGTGCAATTTTTGATAATGGCTTTTCTTTTCTAAAATAGAAATGGCTTTTCTGATTGCAATAGAGGGATCTGAAAAACGATAAAGTAATTTTTTCTTCATAAGAAATTGTTCGGTTAGCAGTTCTCTGCCAGGATAGCAGGAGATGACGGGGGTGCCCAAAATCCCTGCCTCCTGGTTCATGGTTCCTCCAGCACCAACAAATAAACAAGCTGATGCTAAAAGACTGGCAGCATCTAAGACATTCTCTGGCAAGATGATTTTATTTCTAAATTGTTTCCGCATAACCTCCTGTTGAGCTTTATATCGGCATAGGACCACAATCGGGAGGTCAGGAAATGATTTAAGAATTTGATGAATCACGGGATTTGTAACTGGTCTTAACTCGTCAGCCAATCCATGCAGATACGAAGCTTGTGCCTCTTCGGGTCGTATTATTACATAATCGCTTCCTGGTTCGAGGTCTAAATCTCTTAAAATGGTTGTATTTGGTTTGAAGTCTTGTAACCAAGCAAAAGGGTCGAGTCCATGATAGGTAATGATTTTCTTGGGTGGTACATCTAATTGGTGCCATGCCTTTTCCATAATCCATGGTGTAAAGAGCATAATTGCATAGGGTATCGTCAATTGGGCAACAAAATGAGAATGAGGTGAATCATTTCCAGTATAATAGGGAATTCCTAATCCATAAGCGACCCTAGCGCTTTCAGGTGAAGCAAAGCCAAAAGCTAGATCGGGTTTAACATCGTTGATATATTTGGTCAAAGCGACAATCCGTTCGGCACTAGCTAATAACTTTTCATAACGACCAGCTCCCCCATGTTTTCCGATTATTTCTGCTTTCATGCCCAACAGGTCTAGTTTACCGACCACTTGTTTATAGTCTCGAGTTGTAAACACCGGCTCAAAATTAGCGACTTTAAAACGTTCTGCAATCTTTTGACAGAATAACGCCTGTTTTGGGGTTAAGACATCAAACCAAATGCGTGTCATGGCTAGCTCGCTCCTTTGCACTTCTCTTTATTCTCATATGGCAGTGTCCCCCCTCTTTTTTTATTTGATGTTTCCATCATAGCTTTATTCATTAAAGGTTGTTTCAGTAAATATTTCAGGTGGATTGGCTGTGATAGATGAAGAAAAACTTCGCCGTTCGATTGAAGAACATCTTGAAAATGCTGAAGAATATATTCGACAAGGCGAGCGGCATCGTGCATTTATTGAGTTTGAGAATGCAGCTGCTAAACTGGAGGCTGCTGACAAAAAGGATCAGTTAGAACAACTTTGGAGTCATGCTGCAACTGGTTTTACTGCTGCGGAAGCACCATTTCAGGCTGGCACAAGTTATCTCCATCTTGCTGATCTAGAATCAGCAGCGGGTCGGCAAACAGATGCCCGAGACAGTTACTTGGCTGCCGCAAATGCTTACTTTGCAGTTCGTGATAAAAATCAGGAATTGTGGACTTCCATTACACAAACCGTCGAAAAAGCTATCGAGCTGTCAATTGCCTTAGATGACCCCTCTCTAGCTATTGAACTACTTTATAAAAATGCGACAATTCATTATCGTGAAACTGGTTATCGATTTGATGCGATCAATTGCCTTGAACGGGCTCAGGATCTCCTTACTAAAGTTCCTAATCATCCACTGGCTCCTGAAATCAAAGAAAGACTTCAAGAACTCGTTGACTATGAATCATGAAAATTCATTGCTTAGAAAAACAATCACCAGGCCCCGCGTAACTAAGTTCTCTGCCCCTGGCTTCAGCAGATATAACTCAGTTACGCGAGGGCTTGGCGGCTCTGCTGCACGACCCATTCTTTTTCTTCATCGGTTAAAGCGGGATGAATGGGAAGAGACAAAACTTCTTTAGCGGCTAGTTCGGATTCTGGCATCAAACCTTCCTTATATTGGAAAAGTTGTTGATAGATTGGCGTGAGGTGGAGGGGTACCTCATAGTAGACAGCTGCACCAATCTTTGCTTCAAATAAGGTTTTTTGGACTTTATCACGACTGCGTGGGGATGGAATTCGAATTGTGTAAAGATACCAATTGTGTGTTGCCCAGGAAGCCTCCTTCGGGAGTGTGATACCTTCTAGGTCATTCAAGTGTTCGGTTAAGAACCTTGCATTAGCTTTCCGCCTCTTTAAAAAATCGGGCAACCGTTTTAATTGTTCAATTCCGATTGCTGCCTGAATTTCGGGTAATCGATAATTATGCCCAAGCTGAACGTATTCATAGGGACGAATCTCACCATGTGTGCGGATTTGCCGGAGACGCTCGGCGAGAAGATTGTCATTCGTCGTAATTACCCCACCTTCGCCCGTCGTTATCACTTTGCTGGGATATAGACTAAAACACCCTACGTCTCCAATTGTTCCCACATCATGACCGCGATACTTTGAGCCATGGGCCTGACAGGCATCTTCGATGATTGCGATATCATGTTTCTCGGCTAACTCACATAAAGGATTCATATCTGCGGGGTGACCGTACAAGTGGACGGGAATAATCGCCCGAGTTTTAGGTGTAATTGCGGCTTTTACCTTCTCGGGATCCAATGTGAAGGTGTTTGGAGAAATATCAGCGAAGACCACATTGGCACCATTAAGTAGGACCATATTCGTTGTGGCAATAAAACTGAAGGGAGGAGCAATAACTTCATCTCCTGTCTTCACGTCGAAGGCTAATAAGGCGGCATGGAGAGCAGCGGTCCCTGTATTGACGGCGATAGCATGCTTAGCGCCCACAAACTTGGCAAAATCGGCTTCGAACTGCAGGGTAAAGGTCCCTGTTCCTGATTTTGAAGTAAGCATCCCACTTTCAAGTACCTTAGTGACCGCTGCTATCTCCTCTGCTCCTAGTATGGGACGGTTGGATGGAATGAAATGACTTGGTGGTGACGTCGGTGTTGGCGACAAGGTGGGTGTCTCCACACTGTGAAAGGGGGGTTGCCTCCATATAAAATTAACTGTTCTTCCGTAAATTTAAGTTTAAACGGAAAACGAGTAAGGTTTATCGCAATTCACGCTAGATCAGTGCAAGCGCAAAGAGCACTAGTCGGTGCACTTGCTTGAATCCCAGCTCTGTATAGAGTTGAAAGGCTGGTTCATTCGTGATATCAAACTCTAACTGTATTTTAGGGAATCCGCTTTTTAAGACACCATGAAAACTAAAATGCATTAGGCTTCGACCGAGACCACGTCGACGATACTTGGGGAGTATTGCTATAGGTCCTAACATACCAACTTCTTGAACGGGGCGAACAACTGTCAAACCTACAATTTTGTCTCCTTTCACAAGGACCCCAGTTGCTTCTTCTACAAAGGGTCTATCCCGGTTGAACCAGAATTTATAACACTCAAGGCGTTGGTCTGGGGTTTGATCTAACCAAAAGCGATCTTTGCTATTATCGAACATTTCGAAAAATGGAGTTACAAGTTCATCGTTCGTGAACTCGGTCAGAGGAACGAGTTGAAAACCTGGAGGAAAAATTGGTTCAGGTAGCGGTTCTTGTATGAGGTCCAGTTCTAATCGGGATTCCTCACTTGCAAGGTAGAATCCTTGAGTTTCATACCAGGTCTTATATTGTTCATACCTGGATTCATTTTTAGGTGTAATGTGAGTTAATTCGGCTTCAAGACGTTCAAAGTTAGTTTGCTTCGCGTGGGTGATTGCCGTCTTTAGGAGTTGTTTTGCGATTTCTTCTTTCTGGGGGCCTTCCTCTATAATTGGATGCCATCGTCCGATCGTAGAAATTCTCGGGACAAATGAAAAAATGACGAGCCACCCAACTATGCGCTTTTTTGAATACGCAATAATAGGAGCACTATGTAAGCGCTCTTTCCACCAGTCTACAGCTGAAATGTAATTCTCAATCGTCGAGTTTTCGGTCAATAACCCCTCTTGTTGTCTAACATGAAATATAAACTGCGCAATCTCTTCCGGGTTCACTTCATCCCAGGGTGTAATTCGAAGATCCATGACGCCAGTTCTTACGGAAATCTCATAAAAAATTTCCTAGGAAACAGGAAGGGAATGAAGGGAATCTGATAGAACGTCAGTTCATCTTAAATTAGAGTTCGCCGATGACTTGCATGAGTATGCGATGGTGGCGTTTCTCATCTTCGAGGATGTGCTCAAGAATAGCTTTAACGGTTGGCTGCTCAGTAACCTTGATTTGTTCTTTGAGTAGTTCAATCATGCGTTTTTCGATTTCAATATGTTCTCCAAGGTCACGTTTTGCTACTAGCTTATCTGTCCATTTGTCAACATGGAAGTCTCGGAATGAGTACGGTGTTTCTTTTAGGACTTTTTCAATCGTTTTGTACATCTTTGCATGTTTGGCAGAATCCATTCCGAGTTCGTCAATTAAGAGTTTGACGGCTGCGTTGTCCACTGTTTTGGCTGTTTTCTTGTAGAGGTCAACAGCTTTGTTTTCAATTTTGATTGCTTTTTCAACTAATTTGAGTAATTCTTCATGGGGGCCATTTGCCATGGTTTTCACACCTGGGATTCCTATTATGTCCCGAACTGGGGTTCACCTATAAAAAAGACTTCTGCTCTTGGCATAAACAGAGGCTAGAATTCCCAAACTTCGTCTTTGAGAATTTTGTGATGGCGTTCTTCATCCGCAAGAATATGTTTTAAGAGGACTTTCAAAATTTTGTCATCTGTTGCCAGTACCTCATCTTTGATGAGGCTAATCATCTTCTTTTCTCGATCAATATGCTGTTTGATTGCCTCAAGTCCTTGGTTACGTTGTTTCCAGGTACTCGTAAAGGTTTCGCGGGAAAGCTCACCTTTCTTTATTGCATCTAATATCATTTGAACCATGCTTGCGTGTTTCGTCGAGTCTGCAGCACAGATTTCGAACAAAACTTTGATCCCCAGATGGTCGATGTCCTTCATTTCCTTTCGTAAGGCTCGTGCTGATTCCTTTTCAAGTCGTAATTGCGTTTCTAATAATTCGATGAGTTGATCGTAGGTCATGGTTATACTTCCTTTTTGAGTTGTTCCACAAGGTTACTATAATAGGATTGGACTTTAGTTCCCGTCCTTTCATCCATTGCCTTAAATTCTTTGGCTAACATATTCAATTCCTTCTCAGTTAGCAGATTTGCTACGGAAGGGAATAGCTTCTCATCTTCTAATCGGATATGGGGTTCAAT
>JABXGY010000416.1 GCA_016550395.1 archaeon
ATCCTATCTCAACGACACATTCGATTGTTGGCTGCGTATTGGGTGTGGGACTCCTCATCGAATTGGTCACTAGGGGACCGTTAATCAATTGGTTTACTATTACAGAGATCGCAATTGGCTGGGTTCTTAGCCCAATCTTTGGTTTGATTATTGCATTCATAGTCCAACTAGCTGTGAGAAAAACCATATTACCACGTGCTACGAGCTTGGATAAAATCGAACGATTAGAGCGTATTTTTGGATGGTTGCTGCTCGTCGTGGTAGTAATAACCGCTTTGAGCCGGGGAGGAAATGATGTTTCTAAAGCCGTCGGAATTTTGACAATGATTTTTCCAGACCCTGCGTTATGGTCATGGTTTTTACTTCTTGGTGGAATTGGAATGGCTATTGGCTTGTTCTTTATCGGTCGACGAGTTGTAGCTACCGTTGGGATGGAGGTGACCGAATTACGTCCTAGTACAAGTTTTTCTGCAGAACTTGCAGTGGCTTCAGTTCTTTTAGTTGGAACTCTTTGGGGGATACCCCTCTCAGGCACTCATGTTCTAGTGGCGGCTGTGGTGGGAGTTGGACTCGCAAACAGGAACCCAGTTAGAGGGCCAGGATTAAACAAGATTTTACTTGCCTCGTTTCTAACAGTTCCACTCTCTGCCCTATTAGCAGTCGGGTTATTTTGGCTGTATTTAGCGATTAGGCCCTTCTTTCTAATGTTTGGAGGTATTTAGTTAAGGCGGTTTTAGTATAGTTCTTATTTCAGTACATTCACTGTGCAATACAAAGTATTTTAGATTAGATATTCCTAAAAAATCGCGTTTAGGTGTCAAGATTGTGGAGAAAAAAAGAGGAGAAAGAAATTAGCGAACTCATCAATGAGTACACTAGGATTATTTTGGACACCGTGACAGCACTTAGCAAATATCTTGATATTATTTTGAAGAAAAAGGCTGATGACCGCCTCCAAGAGGATGAAAAGGCACTTGCTGAACGTGTGCTAGCATTAGAATCTGAAGCGGATCGATTTGAAGAGCGCATCGATGAAAAACTTCGGACAACGGCACTTCCGGTGACAAGTAGTGAGAGGTATTCGCTCGTTGAAAAAATGGATAGCATTGCGGATCGGAGTGAAATCGTTGTTCGAAAACTCCGGCTCATTGATGAGCCAATAAAATTACCAATTAAAGAGAAATTAAGTGAAATGGGTCATCATTGCCTTCAGGCTACGGAAGCGGTAATGAATAGTATGCTCTTTCTAAGTTCAGACTTTGATTCTGCCATGAATGAAGCACAAAAGGTGCGACCCATTCGTAAAAAGAACCGGAACATTGAGTTTGAAACGCTTCAGCTTCTGATGAAACATAAAATAAAAACCTCATCGTTTGTGATTTTGCATGATGTGATTAAGCTTCTCGGACGAATCGGTGATCTCGCGAATGAAATAGCCCATGCTATCATTTCGTTAATAATCAAATATCGATCATAGAATTTGTTGCAGAAATACATATGGTTAGGTTGATTCCGTTTTAACTTCAAACTAACTTTTTATTCGGTCAGCAAACCAATCTCCTTTGGTATTGAGAACTATTCCCTCTTTACCTGATATCTAATTCTCATTTGTCTTTAATTTCTTGAGAGGTTTTTAAAAGTG
>JABXGY010000417.1 GCA_016550395.1 archaeon
ATCGCAGGGATGAACTTCGTTGTTAAACACCAGTAGTCCATGATGAAATCAATAAACAACGTGAATTTCGTGATTAACTTAATGTTCAAGTTCAGCTTAAAAAAAAACTTCGAGACCAAGAAACTGAACATGCTCAGATCTTACAGGACAAACTACGGGCTTTGCGGGATGAAAAAAGTAACCGCCGTGAATAAATCTCGCTAGAAGAATTACAGCGCCAGTACCGGGAACTGGAATGGAAACAGCAAACAATGTCATTATCCATCGAAGAAGAACGGGTGCTGCTCGAAGAATTAGAACACTTGTCACATGCGATGGAGAAGGCGCCAAAAATAGAAAATCAATTGATTGACCAGACTAATGAACAGGAGCAATTATGGCAAGAAATTCAAGCAGCACGAACCAAAGCCCAAGAACACCATGAGACCATGATTGCTCTTGTCGAGGAAGCACAACAAAAGCACCAACAGATTATCCAACTCTCAGAGAATCTCGGTCCAGCAAAAACCGAGGCTGATGAAGCACACCAGATGTATGTTCAATGTCTTCAAGAGGCTGATGAAATGCGAGTTCGTCTCGACGAGTTAAGAGTAGAAGAGATTAAATACAAGACTCAATTAGACACCATTCGAAAAACCCGAAAAGAAGCACGTCAAGCTCAAGAGAAAGCTGCAGTAGAGAGATTAGCAGAACAAGCACGGGCGAAACAACAGAACGGTCAAAAATTAACCATGGAAGAGCTACGTGCATTAATGGAAACTAATGGATTGGAATAGGGAGTTTTATCCACTAATTTAGAATGATCGTTGATAAATAAAATCTACAAGAGTCTCCAGAATTTTTGTTGCGTCCTTATTTGGAAATATTTCGAGTGCCTTTTTTGCATCTTTAACTAATTGTTTCGCTTTTTCTTGAACCAAATTGCTAGCGTTAGTTTGTTTCAAGAGACTTATCACCTTCTGAACATCTGTCTCAGTAGGTTCATGAGAACGAAGAACACTTAGGATAAAATTCCGGTCATTGTCCGAAAGTTGGGTCAGCGAATGTAAAAGAACGATGTTCCCAAGTTTGTGTTCATAGATATCCTTGCCTAATTTTTTTCCTAATTTCTCTTCTTCAGCAAACAGGTCAAGCACATCATCAGCCAGTTGGAAAGCGATTCCAGCTTTCCACCCAAATTCCCGAGCTGCTTTTTGCAGTTTTGGAGTCCCACCACCACATATTACTCCAGCTTCACAAGCTGCGCGGAGAAGCGCTGCAGTTTTGTAACCAATCATAGTTTCATAATCTTTTAGGCTCACATCATGACACCGGTGGCGTTCGGTATACTCTTCATCACTGGGAAGCTGTTCGAAGAGGACATCTAATCGTTCACCCTCAACTAATTCACGAATTGTATCTGCCACGATTCGTGAGATATCTAAAGGATGAGGGGATTGTAACACTCCTTCTTCGATAGCTTCACGATAATGAGTGGATGCGAGGATTCCAAAGTTTAGTCCAAATTTCTTCCAAGTAGTTGGCAGATTACGGCGCACATCAGCATCATCAATAATATCGTCAAGGATGAGGGAATAATTATGAATTAATTCAATTGCAGCGGCCGTTGACAAGGCATCTTCTAACTTACCACCCACAGCTTCACAAAAAGTGATGGTTAAGGCTGGACGAATCCGTTTTCCCCCCGCTTTTACTTGATGAAACACTACCTCTTGGAAATCTTTGGAAGCCCCAACAGCAAGTAAATCGAGCATTTTCTCATCCACCTTTGAACCAATGTTCCCCAGAACCTGCAATATATCGGACATTGTCTGCACCTACTCGTAATTGTTGAGCCCATAATATCCCGAACTATTTACGCCTTTTCCTTTCAAGAGTGTGAATTCTCGATTATCGTTAAACTGAACTTAGGTAAATAATTTGGATTATTGTCAAATCAAGGATTCTTTATCCATCTGTCGCTACTAAGGACCGACGATATGCTTGTATGCAAAGAAAGGTGGTAATGATTCTGGCGGCTGTGATAGCTGTAATTCCTTGATCGTACTGAGGGGCGACTTCAGTGACATCAAAAATAGCCGCGCGTGGAGTAATAACCCGAAGAATCGTTAATAGTTCAGGAATGGTCAATCCACCAGCCTCAGGGTTTCCAACAGCAGGTGCATATGCAGGATCTAAAACATCCATGTCGATTGCTATGTATACGGGAGGTCCAGGAGGAATTGCGTCATTTATTTGTTGAGCGATTGTTGCAGCACCTGCTTTTCTGATATCATCGCTTGTATAAAATGTGATATTTTGATTTTTGGCGTATTCGTACTCCTCTTGTGCAACTGCACGGACACCTATTTGCATGAGATGGTCAGGACCAAGATACTCGATTATTCGTCTTTGGACACATGCATGAGAAAATTCCTCATCCTGGAAGCGATCGCGGAGATCCATGTGAGCGTCAAACTGCATAAGAACAATATCACGGGGCAGAGCGCGTACTGCAGCCAGCGTTAAGGTGTGTTCACCACCGATGAGGATCGGAACTTTGTCTACTTGGGAAATTTGTGCGACTACAGATTCTACTGCTTTAAGCATGCTTTGGACAGATTCGGAGTCAAAGGAGATATCACCAATATCAGCAATGGGAAGTTTTGATGCGTCTATGTTGACATTTTCTTGTAGACAATAGCTTTCAATGTGTTGGGATGCAGCTCGAATGGCAGCTGGTCCTTGCTTTGATCCTCTGCGATAAGTACTTGTGTTATCATAAGGAACTCCTGTGAAGACAAAGTTTGCAGAAGAGGAGTCAATAGATGCTCCAAAAAAGGTGTTGACTACTGGTGTGACGCCCTGAATGTTTATCTGATCTGGCAAGACAAATCCCTAAGAGAACTGACCGCAACGCTGCTATTTGGATGTTACTTTTCTTAGTTGGGTGTTAAATTAACTGTGATGGAAGTTTAAGGTCCAAGTCCTGTATACGATCTTGTAGAGTGGAGGGGGTATGGAGTTCATGATAAAGGGCTTTGATGAATTCATCGACTAGATGAGCCTCTTTTGCAGCGTGGAAAAAACCTCGGACTAGCCACGCACCGATAAAATAGGTAAAGCCGTAGGGTCCCCACATCGGATCAGACATAAAAGGCAGATGAGCTTTGGCGTATTCTTCTTCGTAGGCACCCATTTCTTTGAGATAAGCTAACACTTCGGACTCGCTTTTCTGTTTCTGATGTAACATTACTAAGGCGTTGATCCCCACGGCTCGCCGTAATTGCATTAAATAATTTGAAATCGTTTCAGGTTTGGATAAAGGTCGCTCTGAACTTAGTATGTCAGTCCCCGCCTCTGCGAGACCTTCAGCAATAGTACAATCAGGAGTATTGATTATGGCAATTGTCCCCTCAAGGTTAAGTGTTCCTTGTTGAACTCCCAATTCACGTTGAACTAGTTGGGTTTGATGCCCTGGATAAGTCTCATGCGTGACCCATTTCCAGATGTCATATTTACTGCGTGGTAATTTGATGTTGATTTCGATTACGGCGTGAAAATCTCCTTTATAATGATTATAAGCACTCCATGGAGCATCAGGAACAGCACGGAACTCAACACTTTCCATATCAGGTAATTGGAAAAGAAGGCGCTGGGTCACGCGTCGTGCTTCTTGAGCAATGCTCTGAGCCAGTGGGATAATCTCAGAGCCAGTGGTCATAGCCCGCTTTCGCCACCGCGTAGCCATTGATGTCAGATCCCCTTTGAGCACTTCTTTTCGTAGTGCCCGGGTCGCCCGTTCAGTTAGTTCTTCGATGCGTTCACTGGAGACAGTTACGACTTTCACATCGAGACCTGTTATTACCCGTTCTTCAAATGTAACCTGTTCTTCAAGAGCGAATTTGATAAGTAGTTCCATTGCACCAAGTTGTTTAGTAAGAAAGGTTTGTCGAGGAATTTCATGAATTGACTTCACTACAACCGTGCGAAGCTCTTTTAAAATGTTAAGAAGCTCATCCGGATCATCTAGCTTCTCTTTGGGTTTCAAGTTAGAAGGACCTGTATAGCTATCAACGACAATAATGTTCTCATCGATTCGTTCTTTGAGAAGCTGATCGATATAGAAAGCTAATTGCACATATTTTTCGTCAATAGGTATGGAAGCAGATGCCATTTGTTATGCCTCAGGAAAGATCTTATTCATAAGACGAATTGCAAGATCAGTAAAGGCTTGGTTAACATTCTGACCATCCAAAGCACTCGTTTCGAAATATGAGCCCTTAATGCGGTCTGTAGCCTGTTTCGCTGCATATTCTGACACTTCACGATCAGAATCCAAATCAATTTTATTTGCCAATACTAACCGTTCAAAATCCGTACCTAGAACGCCTTCAACTTCACTAAGCCACCGTGATTCAATAGTTACTGCCGAAGAGGCCCGCGTCACATCAAACACAAAAATCACTGCATTCGCCCCAGCATAATACCGCTGTCTTAATGGCCGAAGCCGTTCCTGACCTCCGGTATCAAAAATCTGGAGTTTTAACTTACGCCCTTCAACATCGATAGTCTTTGTTATTATATTCACGCCAATACTTGGTTTATAATCATGATTGAATTTATTTTCCGCAAAGCGTCGAATTAGACTTGTTTTCCCAACCCCCCAATCTCCAACGATTACTACTTTGAGAACATATTGGGGTTGTTCAGAGTCTTTTGCATCTTCAAGAATACTTGAGATGAGTCTCACCTTTTCTAATAACTTCGCATTAGTATATCTAAGAGTCTTTCTTCATGTATTAAAATCACTCAAAAAAGTCTAAAACGATTCAGGAAGAAACAGTAAATACGAAGAGTGACGAAGGAAGCGAAGGTGCTATTCAAAAGGGGAAAATGGGAGGGGGGAGCGAGGGGAGGGCGAGGAACGATGCGGACACAACATTACATCAATCCCTTCGCTTCCTTCAAGGAATCGGTTTCGTTGGGTTATTTAAACTCCTCATTTAGGAAGCAAAATTCAGCTTTTGATCGTCAGAAAAAAGTCGTAATTTTTTATAATTTTCATAATAGTCTGGAATTGGAATCTAATCTTTTCGAATTATATGTGACACCATTAGTGTTAGTGTTTCCTTTACTCCTTCTGTTGGACGAAGCCGTTTGAAGATGAAGTCATTCAATTGTTCTTCATCGTCTACTTCAATTAAACAGATAATATCATGAATGCCATAGACTGATG
>JABXGY010000418.1 GCA_016550395.1 archaeon
GATCCATTCCGATTCGTCCCCGTACCTACAGTTTCTCGAAAAAGGCATCCAATTTTAGTTGAAAAAGTCAAACAAGCCACTGAGCTATCAGAAAAAAGCGAATGGAACAGAATTTCTGGTAAAGGAAAGCTAGGAATAATCACGTCAGGTGTTAGTTTTAATTATGTTATGGAAGCAATGGAAGCCCTTCAGATTAAAGCAGCAATTTTCAAGATTGGAATGACCTATCCACTACCTAAAAAGAAACTCCAAAAATTCATTGCCTCAAAGGAAAAAGTGATTGTCGTTGAAGAGTTGAAGCCATACCTTGAGAATCACGCGCGAGCCTTCTCACAAGAAGAGAGTATAATCACACCAATTTTAGGAAAAAGTCAGGGGTATTTCTCTGAAATTGGTGAACTCAGTCCTCGAAAAGTCATGGAGGGAATAGCAGAAGCGCTAGGCAAAGAAATTCTACCTGATTTCCATGCCATCGATGAAAAGTTATCTGATGTCCAAGTCGAATCTCCGCAACGACCTCCAATTCTTTGTGCTGGATGCCCTCACAGAGCCACCTTCTATGAAGTTGCAACAGCTACAGGACGAAAATGTGTATACCCAACAGACATTGGTTGTTATACCTTGGCCATTGAACCTCCCCTTGAGCTGGCGGATCTCTTACTTTGTATGGGTTCAAGCATAGGTACTTCTTGTGGGCTAACAGCTGTTCTGGATAAACCAATAATTGGGGCAATCGGTGACTCCACATTTTTCCATTCAGGAATTCCTGGACTAGTCAATGCCGTCTATAATCAACACCCTGTGAAAATTATTGTTGTTGATAATCACACAACAGCAATGACCGGTCATCAACCACATCCCGGAACAGGAATTACTGGAATGGGGGTTAAGGGGCAAGAGATAAGCATTGAAGAAGTAGTACGAGGAGTTGGAATTCGATTTGTCAAAGTTATTGATCCCCTTAAGGTCAAGGAATCGATACGAGCAATTCGCGAAGCTGTCTCATTTGATGGTCCTGCTGTAATTATATCAAGAAGCCCCTGTGCTCTTATCGAAAGTGCGAGAAAACGCCGTGAGAATGAACCGATTATCCCGTATGAGGTAAATCCAGAGGTCTGCCAAGGTTGTAGAGTCTGCACAGACAAACTTGGTTGTGCAGCAACCATTTGGGAAGGTGAACATGCTGCGATTGATCCTGATCTCTGCTCCGGCTGTGGGGTCTGTGCACAAATTTGTCCGTATAAGGCAATTCGGGAAATTGAGACCAATGAAAGAGTTTAACATAATGTTCACAGGTGTCGGTGGCACAGGTGTTCTGACTGCAGCTCGAGTTTTAGCAACTGCGGCTCTCATTGAAGGACAAAATGTCAGAATGGGAGAAATTCATGGTATGGCACAACGGGGAGGTGCCGTCAACTGTAGTATTCGAATCGGTTCATCCGTCCATGGACCCATCATTCCAACGGGTAAAGCTGATGTACTCCTAAGTGTTGAACCTGTTGAAGCTCTGCGAAATGTTGATCGAATGATGTCAACAGGGACTATAATTGTTGGAGAGCACCAAATTATTCCAACCGCTGTTTTGCTAGGACGAGCAGAATATCCTAGTAATAGAGAGATTCTTAAAGATTTGAGTAAATTTGCGAAGGTAGTTACTTTTGACGCTGTAAGCTTGGCTCAGGATGCAGGAAGCATCCTAACTATGAATACGGTGTTAATCGGTGCAGCATTGGCGTTGAATCTACTTCCATTAAAGGAAGAATCAATTGTTTCGGCGATAAAAGATGTGTTACCTGCACGATATCATGAAATGAATATCTCAGCTTTACAAAAAGGGAAAATTGCTCCTAAACAAACTATTAACAGCTAACGTTGTAAAGCAATTGACGCATATCCCACAATTGCTTCTGAACTACCCCGGATATCATAACTCGTTGCGTACTTGAGCAACTTTCCTTTTGATGCTCCCAATTGTTGGGCAGCCACTATAGTTGTAGCTACAGGACTTGCACCACACATCGTTCGCCGTTCTTCCACAACAGTTTCTAAAAGCGCCTTGCCATCCAATTGCTCAATTTTTTTAATAAGATCTCCATCTGTATCATGAATCCATTTGACAATTTTATCAATAGGGCCACTCCCAACAGGGGCATAATTATAGAAATATTGTCCATAGTGCGTGAAATCTGTGCTAGCAATAATGATTACATCCCGTTTGCTTTTCTTAACTGCTTCAGCGATTGTTTTACCTACCTTCTCACAAACCAAGTAATTTTGTGAAGAGATTAGCAGTGGAACAATTTGAAAAGGATGCTTTTGACCTAAAAATTGAAGGAACGGTAATTGTACTTCTAATGAATGCTCGCCGTAATGAGCCTCTGTATTTTCAATAATATATTTTGATTCCGAATCTTGGCTTTGCTTAAGAAATTGTTGAGCAAGTGAAGTGTCAATTTCGCATTTTCCTAGAGGAGTTTCCCATAAACCTTCAGCCATAACAACGGCACCTTGAAAGCGTAAGAAGCCGTGTTTGGGACCAATGAGGATGAAAGTTTCTGGGAAACCTTCCTGTGCAATAAGATTGTATAGATGAGATGCAATTGGACCAGAATAAATGAACCCAGCATGGGGTGCTATCCCCGCAACTAAATCCTCAATTCTCTTGTCGCTTACTTTCGGAACAGTGCCTACTCCCTGGGGGTCGGAAAAGGCTGCCTCAATAGCTTTTTTTATAGCGTTTTTTTCTGGAGGATAGAATCCGATTGCACATGGTGGTCGTACTTTCCCCATAAAGTCACATCCATGTTATTTCTAGCATGGTAAGCAAAAAGGTTTTTTCGCTAGTTACGCTGTGTCGATGTGGTAGTTAAAATGAGCAAACGCATGGATGAAGGTGCCATCCGTGCCCTCAGGAACCTAGGACTAAGTAGTTATGAAGCACGGGTGTATATCTCCTTGGTCCGGAATGGGGCACTTACAGCTAGCGAAGTGAGTTCACAATCGCGAATTCCCTTTAGTAGAGTATATGATGTCTTAGCAGCCTTGGAACGGGGAGGTTGGATAACCGTTGAACAAGGCCGTCCAAAAAGATACGTGCCTAAGAGCCCACGGGAAACTTCAAAGGCAGCCGTTTTGAATGCCCAAGAACGGTTATCGGATTGGGAGCAACGCGTTATCGAAGATTTACAACCTCTTTTCGATGAAAAGACAAGGATATCAGCTCCCGAAGTTCACATCCTTCATGGATCTAATAATGTTCGAGCAAAACTGAATATTGCACTTGGTCAAGCTGAACGTAGCGTTCTCTTGTCTTGGGGAATCATAAGTGAAGAAGACATTGATTTCGTTAGTCCTACATTACTTCATCTACGAGATAAGGGTGTGAAAATCCAGATTCTAGTTTCTGAGCAAACATTGACCGATAAGGTAAGACGACTCATTTTGGCGGTGGGAGATGGCAGAAAACGCAAAGAAATCTATGGAGGAGGAGCAATTATTGATGAAAAACAGGCTATTATTATGTTAACCACAAAACCCGATGAATCATTAGCAATCTGGTCTCGGCACACCGAGCTAGCTGAACTGGCAAAGATTTACTTTCTATACCTCTATAATTCAGCCCAACCACTTACTTAGCCTGTTCTATTGTGTTTCCTGTCCTTCGTGCTGAAGCTTATCAAGGAGGACAATAGCAACTCCTAAGGGAACACGAAGTTGGACTGCAAGTTCTTCTGGAGTAATTGATTGTCGTTTGGGAATAATATTGGTACGAGTGTAATCAAGGAGATGCGGATATAGAACCATTGATTTCACAGTTTCTTCTAATATTGACGGCCAATCCCGCAAATCAGAACCTTCGGCTTCAACAACTTCAATTGTCTTCTTTTCTTCACTCTTCTCGTCTTTTTCTTCTCTCTTCTTTTGCTTCTTAAAATATTGGTCCAGCCCAAAACTCATTAGAAGATTCCCAGTTGAGGAAGGCTAATTAGGTTAATTAGGCTTGTGGCATAGATGGTATTGATGCCGCGGGAAGGATACTACATCATACGATGCCCAAAATGTGGAAGATACACTTATGCTCCCACTAGACAGAAAACTCGTCTTTGCGTCTTTTGTCAGCGGATTTTCAAAATTAACCCGCTAAATGCTGTTTATGTTGATAACGCAGAAATGGCTAGAACACGGGTAAAATTCTACCAAACAGGGAAACACCATCAGGAGTTCATGAATGCAGTTGAAAAATCACGAAAATCAATTCAACCCCTAATTCCACAAGAAAGTGTAAATTTAACTGAACTCCAGGAAGTTCACGCCAAAGTTCAACCCACTTCCACTCGTCGACGTGAATTAGAACGAATACTCAACCAATATGCACGAAAAACAGGCATTGATTTACAGCAACTTGAACAGGAATGTCAAAAAGCAGGGATATCCTGGGAGTGGGCATCCCAACAAATTGAGATGCTCATCCGCTTAGGTCACATTATCGCCCCTAAACCATGGCAAATCCGATTAGTAACCGACGTAACCGAATCGACTGAGACAAATATCCAAAAAGTAAGTCCTACTAAACTCGCACAAACAATAGGGAAAATAATTCGGGAATCACCCACACCGATCAGCCATGCTCAGCTCCTTGAGCAAATGAACAAAGAATCGATTTTAAGTGCTGATGTCGAAGATGCTCTAACCCTCTTAAAACTTCAAGGGTATATCCTCATCACCCCCAAGGGAACCTACAAATGGACTGCGGATTAACCCATAAGAAACGATTGATAAGTTTTAAGCACCCATTCTAGATTAGATGGAGCGTAAAGATTGCCTGTTGTGTATTACCTAGCTCGCCAGATGCATCGTCAACTTTCAGGAGATCTCATAGATTATGTTCTCCTATTATGGCTCTACTCAAATCCTCATGAAACACGCCGTCGAAGTCTAGCTTCTCTGCGCCATGTCCTGAAACATACTCCAGAATTTCAACGTCCTGATGGAAAACCGAATGTCACCGAAGACGAGTTAAATCAGATTGTCTTTGCAGCTCTCAAAAGACTAAAGGAGAATGGGTTTGCAACCGTTTATTCGCAAAACCAATCTAGTGCCCAGATTTCTTTAACAGAAAAGGGCATTGAGTTTATTCAATCTTCACTCTCACCAGAATCGTTACAATTCTTAGAAGACTCAGGTCACATGGCTTAACCCATCAAACTCGAGACGTTCGCCTAAAGTATATTTAGGACATAAGCTCTATTAACTGAGAGCCTTTTCCCGCGGAGATTAGTTGAGTTGGTGTCTAAGGCAGGAACGAAGGATGCAGCACGGTCGGATCTTGAAGCTCCGACAGTCTATTTGAAACAAGCATATCGCCTATACATTTCTAAGCAAGTGCGTCAAGACCTAATTCTTCCTACTCTGCGTATTCTTGCAACCCATCTAGGAACTCAAGAACTCGGTCGAGAACCTGAAGCCTTGTATGCTGCAGCGCTTTACATAGCCTTTCGACACCCTAATACCTATCCGAACCTCGTCCCTCGAAGTTATTTTTGCGCTAAAAATTTTAAGACCACGAAGCGCTTACCAGCAGAACCAATTTTTCGAGAAGCATTTTCGGTTAAAGACTCAAGTATCGATTGGTACACAAAACGGATTGTCGACAAATTAAATATAGTAATCTTTTATGATGAACGAGGATTACCCTATTTTCTTGAAAGAACAGGACCTATCTATAAATTAATTGACGCCTTGGCGGAAGAAGCAGCGATTGATGCCGTTCTAACCTCTGAGATTGTTAATCGACGTGAACTCCTCGAACCTATTTTGAGTGGATTGTTGAACCGAATTTTCACTGTTTTACAACTACTTCCAAGAATCTTTTACAACTCGTTATATGAGCATTTAGTACCTCACATGGAAGCTTCGATTGAAAATGCGAAGTGGGTATTAGGAGTTTAGCCCCCGTTTTCCATGTGAGTTTTAACTTCTTCGACAACGGTTCGTCCTGCGACCACCTGATCAATTGAATGAACAGATGCACCACACGCTTCAAGTGCTGCTTTTACCTCTTCAAATTGAAGGTTGTCACCTTCAACCGTTACCTTAATTGACTCTGTATGAGAGTCAACTTCAACAAGGGCCACGTTAACACCTACGACCCCATCTATTTTCCCTACTAAGTTTGCGATATCGACAAGATTAGGCACATGCGGTTTAAGGACATCGAGAACAAGCCGTTTAATACCAGAACTAGACATTGGATTCTCCTTATAGAAGAATTGCTTCAGTCTTTTCTATCTATTGTATTTTTGAATCTATCTATTATTCCTTGAAAATGTGGTAACTTTAGGTAGAACTATTCGATTTTCTCTACAAAATTTACAGACTGGTTATTCAGTGTGAACACGAAATAGGTCAATGTCGCCTTGCATTTGGGTGAGGAACTCCCGGGTTGAGCGTTCGACGTCTCGTGATTGAGTGATGTATCGCCCAACGACAATGATGTCGGCTTTAGCTTTGAGAGCAGCTTGAATGTTATCCGGTCGAATTCCACCTGCTACGGAAACAAGTAATCGTTTTCCTTTGAAAGCTGCTTTCACCTCTTTCACAACATCCCATCGATGCTCAGCGCGACCTTCAGTATCAATACCTCGATGCATGATCACTACATTAGGTGGCATTTTCAAACTCTGAAGCTTTGCTAATGGATCTTCGACATTCATCATGTCAACGAAAGAATAGATGCCAAGACGGTTGGTCTCATAAATGAATTGATCAATCGTATCCACAGAGGCTAACCCCGAGACAACCACTGCGTCTGCTGACTCATCAAAGGCTAAATCAACCTCAACCTTTCCTACATCAAGGGTTTTCAAGTCAGCAACTAAGAATTTGTCTTTAGAAATTTCTCTCAAGTCTCCAAGCACAGCGGTTCCGTACCGCTTGATAAGCGGAGTACCAGCCTCAAGAATTATATTATCACTTTTAGGTAATGCCGCAATAATCTTCTTAGTTTTTTCAAGGCTAGGAATATCTAGGGCAATCTGAAGATATGGAGGTCGCCACAATCGTGGCACGCGAAAGCCCATAATTGGATGAGTGGCACGATCTTTATCGTACATGATTTTATCCACTGGAGGATAGTTTGAAAGGGCTCGTTGAATAGAAAGCTTTGTCGCAGCATAGTTGTAATGGAAGATTCTACGGTAATCCTTTGCATCTGGGTGAATAAACACACTGCAGATAACGACCCATTCATCAGCCTTTGCCTTCGGAATTATCCCTTCTTCTAAGGCATCAGCCACGGCTTTAGCTACAGCAGCCTGGGCGGGTCCAAAAATTTTTTCAGCATCACCCATGTCCTTGACTGTCACTTTCGGGACAATTAACGTATGGGGCTTGGGCGGTAAATTGGGTCGAATTACCGCCAATAATGGCGAATGCCCCTGTGAAACATTAGTCATGCCCTGTGCAAAAGCGGTCCCAACGGGACCGGATTTCTCGCCAATAATTAGATCAATATGGGCAATTTCCGGAGCTTTTCCTACCAGCGCTTCGCCGACAAGATACACCATGATTGGTCATCCCTAGTGCTATATGCAATTCCCATAACCCTACCCTCCGTTATAATAACGTTTTGTGATAAAACCGATGTGTAAAATTCGGAAAAAAATAGCGTAATAGTGTACCTTACCATGTGATTTCTCGTTGAAATAGCAAATAATGGTTCACCCAATTCGGATCTCCAGCGGCTGTATAGGTGTGAAGCCGCCATCCTTCCTTTTGGTATTCAGCAATTACCCGCGCGATGTTCTTGTGATGGTTAACCTGCACACACACGTATTCAAATTCAATATCCTTCACGGAGAGTTCACCCATGAAACATCAGCAAAAATTCGAATAAAAAGATTAGCCGTTTCCCTAGCTTTTTTTCGCAAACCCTTTCTGTTAAGACCAAAATTCTTGACCAAAACGTTAATACTGCAGGATTTCTACTGACTCTTCACCTGATTCCTAATTACTATGGAGGTGACGTGTATGGCAACTGATCATGATGGGGTTGGCTGCGAAATCCTCCAACGAAGACAGACTCTTCGATAATTTACGTTCGATACCACATTTTCATTATCTCTTCTTTCATCTAGCCTATGCTTTCACTCAATTAGCTCAAAAACGATTAACACCAAAACAACTTCACTTATTGTTTGAAACTCATCAAACTCTTCGTTTCAATCCTGATCTTTCACCAACAGCACTTGCAGATCGTCTGTCAAAGAAACTACGGATGCCACTTAGTACAACCAAGTTTAACTTGACAATTCTGAAAGGCACAGGTTTGCTCGAAACAAAGTCAACAAGTAACCGGCGAACTACTGCGCATTTGTCTTATGGTGGTCAACTACTCATTCAACTTTTGCCCGAACCAAAAATTGGATAACTAAGAATTAGATTACGAGGGCTCTTTGAATAGTCCTCGTGTCTATATTTTTTTACAAGTGTTTAGCTACTAATTGAGTTAATTCGACAAGTCTTTGGCTGAAACCTGACTCATTATCATACCAGGATACAATGTGA
>JABXGY010000419.1 GCA_016550395.1 archaeon
GCGAAAACAAAACTTGAAGCCATTAAAGATAGGTTAATTGATACCACCAATCTTTTACCCGAAGCATCATGGAAAGTAGGTCGAATTCCCATTCACTGACTAGGGTTTTAAAACTCTAGTAAGAAAATAAGTGAATTCACCTTCATCTGAAATAAAACAATTGTCCGAGGAGTGCAATTCCGATGGATGCAATTGATAAGGGTATTCTCAACCAATTGGCAAATAATTGTCGTATCACCTACCGTGAACTTTCTTCGAAATTTGGCATTTCTTCCAGTGCCATAAAAAAACGGGTGAAAAGACTCGAAGAAAGTGGTATTATCGTAGGTTATGGTATAAATCTATCCCGAGCCATGACTGGAACGAACTTGCTCTTTGGGTTCCTAGCAACTGATGGATCTCAAGATGAAGAAGACTTTGTTAATATACTGGGCAAACAAGAAATGTTTATTGCAGCCGCTTCCTACACAGGAGGCCATTATGCACTCATAGCTGAATACCGGAACTCCCAAGATTTATGGGAGCTCGGAGCATTCCTTCGTAACTTTGATTGCGTGTTAAACATTGAAACCCATCAATTGTTGAGCGCTCAGGGGTCTACGATGGAGCTTACGAAATTACATCTACGTGTGATTAATGTACTCCTCGATGATCCGCGTATGTCAATTGTGGATATTGCGGAAAAAACGGGATTAACGTCACGAAGAGTTCGCAGATTAGTGAACGAACTGGTTGAAGGACAAGCAGTACTTTTTCGGTCTTTTAACGAACTTGGAGCAGCAGGCAGTATTCCTTTCT
This sequence comes from archaeon, assembly GCA_016550395.1. GTDB lineage: Archaea > Asgardarchaeota > Hermodarchaeia > Hermodarchaeales > Hermodarchaeaceae > Hermodarchaeum. Next base: position 799 of record JABXGY010000419.1, read on the forward strand.
TAATGTGGCTAACTTGGGATGAAAAAGAGACGGATCACATCGCTATTCAGGACTGGCTTGATAAGACATTCAATCTCTCGCTCTGGGAGAGCTATATTTCGGCAGAAGCTCCCATTATGATCTGCCTCCTAACAGGTGAGGATCTTACCGAGGTGGATTCCATTGCTCGGGCAACACGCCGTCACCCTCATATACCCACAGCCATTGTGCAAATATCGAAACACCACCAGTTCTTCCCAGGTTTAAGCTACCAAATTCTCCTCAAAACCCTGAAGGAAGCCGGAATCCGCTAGACGATTGTTCAAGTCTGAAAGAGATTATACATAATCGCTTCGTTTGTAAATACGTTTTTTATACCGATATTCATCAACGCCGAGTAAATCCATCACGGTTAATGGCATTTTTTTAACTAGATTTCGGCACGCCCGATAAGCAATCCAATAAGAATTAGTATCTCCATTAGAGGCAAGTTCCTTTACTAAGGTTAACACCAGGTCTGGGAGTCGTCGTGCTAAATCGCTGAGGTTATTACCGACAGAGTATCGAGGATAAGCTTTGGGTTCTTGAAACAGATATTTGAGAATAGACAATGAATAATCAGGATTTGTGTATAACCACTGATTCTCCTGGACAGGGCGCAGTGTTTCGGCAACAAAGCGGCGAAGATTCGGATTATCAGATTTCGCTAACTCCCGCAGAAATGGTTTGACCTCTTTCGGGTACTTTTGGGTGAGTTTGCGGAAAAACATCTGAGCAAACTCTCGGAGTTCCCAATCTTCTCCAGCAGCCATGAATTCGAAATGAGAAAGCACGCGCTGATAATCCACTAACCCATAACGGGAGAGGATGCCAAGACCGACGCCTTTACTTCGAACCTCGACACTCAATTCTACAATACGTAACGCAATATCATAAACTGGTAACTCTGCATCTATGAATTGTCTGTAGAGATATTCACTAAGAACCTTAATTGTGAACACTCGACCAAACGAGCTGCGACGTTTATCCGGAATGTTTGTATACAGTTTATCGAGAATAGAAGGCAAGCTAGTAATTGCTGACTTAAAGTCTCCATGCTGAATTGGATAAAGAATTTCATTAGTTATTGCCCGTTTGATGCGTAAATCTAGGATATTCATCGCAGTCAATTCCGTTCGAAAAGTTCGTGGTTTATAAGTGGGAGTTGATGTTTTTTGTGCTATTATTGCGATGCTATAAAAAATCGCTAGCACTTTTCTTTGGGTGAGGTTAAAGGCTTCTTGACAGTAGAGTATAGCAATAACTCGGCAGTCGCTGCTAAACATGCTGATGTAACGCGCTGCCCAGATTGTAATTCTCAAGATATTGTTCATGACCCACAACGGGGTGAGCTCATCTGCACGGGTTGTGGAATGGTAATTTCTGAAGCAATGATTGATCCCCGTGCTGGGGTTCGTGCATTTACACCTGAAGAAAAAGCACGGCGAAGCACGAATGGGCTTCCACTTTCTCAAATGCTTCCCGATTATGGCTTATCTACGAAAGTTTCTATGCGTATGAATGGGAATGGTGTGTCCGCTGAACGGGTAGGTCGCCTTGAACGAATTATGCGATGGAACTCCCGGTCTACCTGGCGGCGACGTAACTTCACGATTGCATTCACCGAGATTCGGCGAATGGCCGAAAAACTAAGCATTCCCGGACATATTCGGGAAACCGCAGCCATTTACTACCGAAAGGCTTACAAGAATGATCTCTTGCGCGGTCATAGTATCAAAGCTATGGTAGCTGCCTGCGTGTTTGCTTCTGCAAAAACCTGTGGCTTCCCGCTAACGTTAGATAATATTTTGAAAACTTCAGGTGAAGAAGACCGCGTCATTAAACGCTGTTATGTCCTATTAGTTAAAACGCTGAATTTGAAACCTAAACGCCAAAATCTAGCATCTATCGTTCCACGCTTTGCTAACCACCTCGGCTTATCTGCTCCTGTCGAGCAACGGGCAATAGAAATCCTCGCAATAACATCGGAGAAACTTCAACTTTCGGGTAAAGATCCGAAAGGCTATGTTGCCGCGGCTATCTACCTAGCAGCCAAACAACTTGGTGAAACCCGTTCGCAACAAGCCGTTGCTTCAACTCTCGGAATAACAGAAGTCACATTACGCTCACGACAACGTGAGATAGCTAAGATCATCACATTCAATTAGTGGTTGTCAATCGACCAGAGATTACAATAGAACTCTCTTCCAGCAAGTCTTAAAACACCAAAAGGTATTGCCATTCTACACGTTGATTCACCTACTGAGTCAACAGAACATTTGACCTCGTGGTGCGACAATTGCCAGGGTCCTCTTTGGAGTCGTTATTTCAACCAAAGTCTATCGCAATTATCGGTGCCTCCGATAAACCTGATCGCATTGGGTTCCAAGTCATAAAGAGTCTCTTATTAGGAGCATTTCAAGGAGCAATTTATCCCATAAATCCACGAATCAAAACTGTACTCAACCTTCCGGCATACACATCGATAGAAGCCGTACCAGGAGAAGTTGATTTGGCAATCATCGTATTACGAAAAGAGCGAGTACTTGATGCGATTGATGCTTGTAGCTGCAAGGGTGTTCGATCTGTTATTATAATGAGTTCAGGCTTTAGTGAGGTGGGAGATGATGCTACAGAGCAAGCCCTGGTTCAAAAAGTGCATCAGTATAGTATGCGAATGTTAGGTCCTAATTGTGCCGGATTTGCTTCAACATGGGAAGGGATCTACGCCAGTTTTGAAAATCGGTTGCAAAAGGGTCATCTAGCGTTTATTTCTCAGAGTGGAGCTATGTGCGCTGTTATTCTTGCTTTGGCCCAAGCCGTTGGGCTAGGATTTAGTATGTTCATCAGTTATGGCAACCAAGCGGATATTGGTCCTGAAGAAATTCTCCAATATTTAGTTGTTCATACTCCTACGAAGTTAATTGGTTGGTATCTTGAAGGCATTACTAATGCTCATCAATTCATTTCGATAGCAAAATCTCTATCACGTCAAAAACCTTTAGTTGTTTTAAAACCTGGAGAAACGCTCCAGGCTGCCCGCGCTATCCACTCACATACAGGGACAATGGCGGGGGAACAGGCAATATATGCTGGTGCATTTCGGCAATCAGGAATTCTTCAAGCAACTAACCTTGATGAATTTCTCGACGCTTGTCATATTTTAGCTACGCAACCTCTACCCAAGGGAAATCGAGTTGGGATTATTACGAATAGTGGCGGTCCTGGGGTGTTAGCTGTAGATGCATGTGCACAAATGAGGCTTGATGTGA
>JABXGY010000420.1 GCA_016550395.1 archaeon
AGCGAATTCCGCAGTTGCAAAGAGAAGAGGCTCAAGAAAGTTTGGATACGCACAAGATGCGATACTATTATAGAAATCTGGATTCGAAACTGGCTCTATCGTATAGTTTAGGATTTTATTCACCATTGAGGTGACATTTTCCACGCTATCTGCAGATAAACGACCGTAGAAGAAGTTAGGAATATAACTCCCGCAAGTAAGGGTGAAATATGGCAAATCTGAACTGATATTTTCCCCATGTAGGACATTATAAGGAAATTCATAATGGGTTGGGATATCTGTGACATCACCAACGAAGAGAATATAGGTCGGAGTTAACTGCCAGTTATAATACGAATTTTCGATGTACTCAGAAATCGCAGTTCGAATAGCCTCACTCGAAGTTTCCTGCGTGATTTCTTGAACGGTAACAGTTTTTGTTAAGAGACCTTTTCGCTCTTTCCAGGCTGCAAGTGGTTCTACTGCTTCTCTGAAAGTATCGGTAGTAATAATGAGGTAATCGGCCGCTTCCTCTAGGGATTGCAACTTAATTCGAAGTTGATTAGAATCTGGATATGGTTGTGCTAATGGCTTATAATTTAAGATGAGGGCTTTCAATAGTTCATCAAAAATCGGTGAGATCAGATTCGCTGGTGGGCGCTGAATTGTGGCTTGCTGATTATAATTAAGGGCAATTTCCATATTTGGATATACAAGAGAATTATTGGTGAAGGCTGAAAATGTAACGGGGAATATATTCAAAGCCACAACACGATGTCCACGAATGAGAATTGGATCTTGAGAATATTGTCCAGAAAGTTGTACTCGATTAGTTGGGTAATAATACAGATGAAAGGGATTATAGACCGTACTTAAATTCAAGTAGGTGGGTGGAGCTCCACTCCAATTTATTGGAATTAAATATCCTTGATAGGGGTATACAAAGTAATTTCTTTGCAACATTACAGATGTATTATACACAATTTCAACTGTTACATCTACATCTCTGGGAACTTCGATGAACCGAGTCACCATTGGAAGTTGAGGATCTCCAACTTCTGTTCTATGTCCTGTTAAGGGTATTTCAAAAGTTTCAAATCTGATGGTCTTAGTAGGCGATAGATCATGATCCTCGGTCCAATTCCACATTCCAAAGAATTTTGCACCAATAACAATTCGCTGATGATCAGATGATTTCAAAAATATGTCAGGAGGCTTCCCTTGTGTTATATCGTCTGTGAAATTTAACCAAGTACTTCCGCTAGGGTACTTCATCACGTTTTGTGACTCAGCTTTTTCGTCGTAAATATTTGCATTATTTGGAGTGGTTTGGGGTGAAAAAAATATCTGTCTACGTGAATAAGGAATTTGAAGGAATACTGGTGAGAAAATGGGGTAAAATAGCACTAATACTACCATTAGGATAGTGATCTGTATCTTCTTTTCATGCATCATCTATCCCTCCAAATCACCCATTATCTTTTGTATACCATATTTATTGACTCCCTAAATACTAGATTTGTGAAATGCATCTGATATCCCGCGATTCCTTAAAGAAAAAGCGGGGAGGGTTGGAGGTATAGGTTTACCCTCCCTTCATGATTCTGTGTTCCTCTACCATTTCTTGTAGTTTTTAGCGAACCAGATAAGGACGAGGATGAGTATGATCAAGACCATGATGCCGACGAACATCTCACCCCAGCTCGTCCACCAATACGGTTCTGGTAAGACACCTGGGGGCCAGTTCATAAGAAACATCCCTCCACCGATATTAGGAGTTAAAACTCCTTAAAAATGTTCAAAAATCCATAATAAGCGCCTTTACAGGCGGAATCACAGCTTGTAAAATCTTTTATGTTCTTTGTTTGCTGTCGAGTTTCTGTTTTAGTTCATCGAAGTAACTTTCACGCAATCCTGGGTAGGATTTCGTGGGATACCCTAGGAGTGCTTTTACCGAGGTAACGCCAGGGGCATGGGTTGTTTCGCTCACAATTTTGCCGACTTCACGGATGTGTTCCACGACAAAGACGCTGAAGATGGTGGGGCTTGGTGCGGATGAGTACGCGTACCAGAACGCGAACGGATATTGGGTTTTAAGCCACTCGACGAGATTGCTTCTTTCTTCTTTTCCTTCATCATGGTCGATGCGAATTATTGCGGCAGTGTAACCGCCTGCGTTTAAATCCCAGTCCACACGGAGATAAAAACAGGCTTGCATGGTTCGAATATCTCCCGGGCCTTTTCCGGGGAGGTACCCAATCATCTTTGAACCCCCTTCGGTCGTCAGTTCTTTGAGAGTTTTACGGACGCGTCGTGGTGTGAGTCGGCTGCGATGGGCAATTTCACCAATACGCATTCGTGCGTCTTCTCGTAGACATTGAATAACCTTGAGGTGAGCTTGTTTTAATTCGCATTTACTTCCCCTTTCTGCCATTATGGTGTGAATCTCTGCTTTCAT
>JABXGY010000421.1 GCA_016550395.1 archaeon
CTACTGTCAAGAAGCCTTTAACCTCACCCAAAGAAAAGTGCTAGCGATTTTTTATAGCATCGCAATAAAAGCACAAAAAACATCAACTCCCATTTATAAACCACGAACTTTTCAAAGGGAATCTGTAGCATCAATGGATATCCTGGATTTGCATATCAAACAAACCATAACTGACAAAATCCTTCACCCAATTGTGAGTCTTGAACTTATGACCTACGAACCCCGGCTTCTTCCAGAGTTTTGAGGAGAATTCGATAGCTTAAACCGGGGAAGTACCGGTGGTGTTTCGATATTTGCACAGTAACTGTGGGTATATGTGGGTGACGTCGTGTTGCCCGAGCAATAGAATCCACTTCAGTGAGGTCTTCACCTGATAGGAGGCAGATCATTATCGGAGCTTCTGCTGAGATAAAGCTCTCCCAGAGAGAGAGTTTGAATGTCTTATCAAGCCAATCCCGAATAGCGTTGTGATCCGTCTCTTTCTCATTCCAAGTTATCCACATTAAGAAAGGAATACTGCCTGCTGCTCCAAGTTCATTAAATGACCGAAAAATTACTGCTTGCCCTTCAACCAGTTCATTCACTAATCTTCGGACTCTTCGTGATGTTAATCCCGTTTTTTCCGCAATATCCACAATTGACATACGCGGATCATCGAGGAGTACATTAATCACACGTAGATGTAATTTCGTAAGCTCCATCGTAGACCCCTGAGCGCTCAGCAATTGATGGGTTTCAATGTTTAACACGCAATCAAAGTTACGAAGGAACGCTCCGAGCTCCCATAGGTCTTGGGAGTTCCGGTATTCGGCTATGAGTGCATAATGGCCTCCTGTGTAGGAAGCTGCGGCTACAAACATTTCTTGTTTGCCCAGTGTATTAACAAAGTCTTGTTCATCTTGGGATCCATCCGTAGCTAGGAACCCAAAAAGTAAGTTCGTTCCCGTCATTGCTCGGGATAAATTTACACCATAACCTTCGATGATACCACTCTCTTCTAGTTTTTTAACCCGTTTTTTTATGGCGCTGGAAGAGATGTTAAATTTCAAAGAAAGTTCACGGTATGTGATACGACAATTATTCGCCATATGATTGAGAATACCCTTATCGATTGAATCCATCGTAATTGCACTCCTTGGAGGATTGTTCTAGTTTAAATGAAGGGGAATTTGCATATTTTCCTACTAGGTCTTTAATACTCCAGTTAGTGAACGGGAATTCGACCTACTTTCCATGATGCTTCGGGTAAAAGATTGGTGGTATCAATTAACCTATCTTTAATGGCTTCAAGTTTTGTTTTCGCCTTGACGAATTCCTGATGCGAGGCGATTAGAATACAACAGTCTGCTTTTAACGCTTCTTCAAAGGAAAGGGGAGTAAATCCAAGCTCTTGAAGTTCTTTCGCTGAGAAGTATGGATCATAGGCTTGAATCGCTTTTGGTTGATATTGTTGTAGACTTTTAAGAATCTGGAGACTTGCCGCAAAACGTGTCTCTTTAACATCAGCTCGGAAGGAAATTCCTAGGAGACTAACTTGGGATTCCTTAACAGCTTTAGAATGACTATTGAGACACTTGATGACCAATTCTACTGTGTGAACTGGCATGCTATCATTGATGTATCGGGTTTGCCGTAGGAGTGCTGCATCCTGATCCATTTCCTTTGCTTTGTTAATGAGGAACCAAGGATACACTGGGATACAATGGCCACCCACACCAGCACTTGGACGATGAATCATGCAGTGCTCACTAGTGTCTTTGTTTGCTGCATTTATAACCTCCCAGACATCTACGCCCAATGGTTCACATAGTTTTGCTAGAAAATTCGCATAACTGATATTCACATCTCGAAAGGTTGCTTCAGCCACTTTGACGAGTTCGGCAGTAAGAAGTGAAGAAGTCTGAACCACCTTGCCGAAGACGCCATAGATACCTGCAGCAGCTTCTGCACTCGACTTATCGATGCCCCCCACAACTTTCGGAAACTTGTAGAGATTTCGCAGTACTCGACCAACCATAAGGCGTTCAGGACTATGGGCAAGGCCGAAATCTGTACCTGCAATTAGGCCACTTCCTGTTTCAAAAATGGGTTGTACTACTCGTTCGGTAGCTCCAGGTGGCATTGTTGTAGACGTGATTACGAGGTCACCTTTCTCAACGCCCTTACTTGCTACTTCAGCAGCATTACGAATAATCGAGTAATCTTCTTGTCCTCTCTCATCGACTAAAAGAGGGACAAGAATCACAATTACGTCTGACTCTTTCGCAGCAGCCACGCCATCAATTGTAGCTTTAAATTTCCCAACTTTCACTACATCACGTAAAAGATCTGTAAATTTTGGTTCGCCAATAAGAGGAGATTCACCCTGGTTAATTTGATCGACGAGTATCGAATCTCTTCGGACTCCTACAACTTTCGCTCCTTCCTTAGCAAAAGATACTGCAACAGGGAGCCCCATATTCCCTATGCCGACCAGATCAATGGTTACCTCACCCTTTCGTAACAGACTAGTTACTTCTTTAGCAGTTTTTCCATAGACTTTGACCATTCAGGCAACCTCGCGCCCTTAGCACCGCAAGCCTACACTTAAGCCTTATTGTTAAGAAATATTCCAAGTGAAAAAGGCAGAGAAAGAGGTTTTAACTTATTTTAGGTATAATTTGTCTTTAAGGAAAGCAAGAATCATAGGAATGATAGAGCCAAGCCTTCGCGTCCAGAAGTGGTTAGCCCCGTTTATCAATCGCAGGTATTTCTCTTCCACTTGTAAGTGGGCAAATATCGCTTCTGATTCCACATAGTTTACTGTTGCATCATCCCGTCCATGTATGATGTAGCTTGGACAGTTCACGTAACGGATTGCTTCAGTGATAATATTCGGATCTAAATCTGGGATTCGATAGAGGGCACTTATCGTTACCAACGCAGCTGGATTCGCATCCATAGCAGCTGCAATCGCAATACTACCTCCAAAACTGTAGCCAACTAGTGCAATTCGAGAATCGTCGGTATGAGGATGGGAACGGAGAAAATTCATTGCTGCAATTGTATCTTGAATCTCACCAATTCCTTGTCCGAATTTTCCCTGACTTTTACCCACTCCACGGAAATTGAATCGAAGAGCATTAAGAC
>JABXGY010000422.1 GCA_016550395.1 archaeon
TAAAGTTTCGCGTTATTAATTTCTTCATAGGGCAACCAACTCACCTGCTATAATCTCATCGGGTATAATCTACTAATGTGTGTTATGCTTGTGTCCAATATTATAACAAAAGTCTCAACCACATCATTTCGCCCTTTTCGTAAACCTAATAATCTTCAATTTTCATTGATGGTTCATGGCGGAACCCTGATCATCATATTTCTTAGATGAGAGTTCCATCTCCTCACAAATAGGTTGAAAATAATGCAATTCACCTTACTTTCCCCAATTATCGCAATTTTCATTGTCATTATTCTATTAGCCACATGCATCGTCTGTGTTGCTGTTCAAGATAGCCAAGGGTCGAGATCGCGTTCTTATGTTCGGGCTAATACTCGAGATCCATGGTTGCCAGTTGAAGAGCCGGTCCCTGAAAAACGAGAGTGGGAGCCCAGTCAGCACATAGTTGATTGCTTGGTGTGTTCGTGTGGGAAATGGAATGCGTCTAATCAGAGTGTTTGTTGGAATTGTGACGCTTCACTGTTAAACCGTGAGATTCAGACATTTTACTTTGAAACAGCTGAAAAATGTGCAGTGTGTGGTTATTGGGTGTATCCAGGTGAGCAGATAGTCCTGTGTCCGTCATGTCAGGCCCAAGGTCACCGAGCACATATGTTAGAGTTTCTCAAAGCGAAGGGTTGCTGTCCCGTTTGTAACCAGAAGCTACGTGCAAACCAACTCCTCAATACCATTCAAAAAGTCAGAGGATCTGTAAAAGAAACACCTGATGAGGAGTGATCAAATCCTTGCTTGTGAGTCTATACATTCATGGTTCTTGGTAGTTTAGTAATTACACGACATCCTTTCTTTGTGACTACAACATCTTCTTCGATTCGAATTCCACCAATTTGCGGATAATAGATAGCAGGTTCAATTGCAATTACAGCGTTAGGAAGTATAGGGGTGGGCTCTAAAGACAATCGAGGATATTCGTGTACATCTAATCCAATGCCATGACCTAGTGAATGTAGCATCCCCTCTGTAATACCTGGAGTGCGATTAGCTGAAGCATGCCCATCCTTCTCAAAAGAGTCCGCCATAACATTCACGATATTTTCTGCTGTTCCATTACCAGCACTGAGTGCATCGATCACAGCATCCAATGCAGCTTCGACAGACTCGAACAAATTTTGTAACCGCTTAGAAATGTGTCCTCGAACGATTGTACGAGTAATATCAGCATGATAACGGTCCTCTAACAGTCGTGGAAAAATATCCACAATAATCGGTTGATTAGCACGTAACTTATCTTGTGAGTTTCCAAAATAATGATAATCTGAACTTTTCATTCCACCTGCAACAATCAAACCTTCATCACTTTCTGATTCATTTTCCACTAGTGAGTGCACAATAATCTGTTTTAATCGACCAACAGTTAGGGGACTCTCCTTATATTGTAAAATCCGGTTGGCACTCACCTCACTATTTTGAATAACATTAACGACTTCGTGAAAAGCTGCCTCCGTTACTCGACTTGCTTTGTTAATTGCTCGAATTTCCCTCGGATCTTTCGTCTCACGAGCTGTAAGAAACAAATCTTGAACAGGTTTTACCTCGATACCCAATTGCAATAAATATTGAACGTACTGGGCATCAGTCCTTCTCGGAATTCCTACAATATCAGTTTCTGGAAGCAGATTATTAACGACATCTTCAGCTAATCGCCGTTCTATTTCTCCTCGGGATTGTTTCTCACTAAGGGCTTGATTCCAAGTCGGACTTAAACTATGAA
>JABXGY010000423.1 GCA_016550395.1 archaeon
AGAAGCCATTAAACGCGTTCTACCGCCACCTTTGAAACCTCCTCCCACTCCCACTTGTAGCATATATATTGCAGAGTTTCACAAAACCAATTTTGGACCTCCCTACAACGAAGCTGCCCTTTTCCTCTCTTCACAGTATAATGGCGAACTCGGCAACTATTGTATCTCAATGCCGGTCACGAAGGATAACGCCATGTGGGGCGGACGAGAAACATATGGATTTCCCAAAAAAATCGCTGAAACGATCCAAGTCAAACGGAAAAGCAAGGTCGCCACTGGCACATGCATCCGACGAGGCTACCCCCTCTTCAAGTTAACCGTTGAAATAATTGGCCCCCTCACGCAAGAAATTCCCACATCGCCCAATTACCTCATCAAAGCTTTCACCAGCACCACCGGTGAAGGATTTGACTCGCCACCACTCCTGATTCAACAACACAATGAAATTGACTGGGGCAGACCGAAAATTGGTCAGGGCAAACTCGAATTGGGGAAATCACCCTATGATCCCATCCATGAAATTCCCGTCGAAGAGGTTCTAATGGCAGGTTATACGACCAATATGCAGATTTGGATGAAACCAGGAAAAATCTTAGCGCAAATCGACCCGAACCAATATCTGCCATACAGCGCGATCAAATATGATCCGGCACTTTAATCCAATCAGGTGTAACACATCCAGCTTTCGTGTCACTAATTTTCGGATTTGAATTAGTCCTAAACGTGGAGGAGCATTGTTAGAATCTCAACAAGGAGAACATGCATTAATGCGACAACGAGAATCTCCACTATTGTATATCGATTAACCACGTTTTCTTCCTATCAATGCGCGCCTCTTCTAACAACAAGAGAATCCGACCAGAAGGGTCACCTTCCTGGTCAATTGGAATGCTCATCAGTTCTTCACGAATGCTGTTAAGTTGGGTTGTTCGCGCCCTTGAAAACAGGAGATGGAAATAGTAGTGAGGAAATACTAGCGTCGGCACGACAATGACTAATATGGAAGTGTACGCAAAGATGTTCACCCCAGCGGTCCACAGTAAAAGAACTAAAATCGCAGATATCCCTGCTACCAATAAGGCTAAAGTGATTAAATTCCGAAATCCCCCGAATGTGACTTCCACTCTGAGAGCAACTTATTGCGATCAAACGCAGTGTTAATACAAATTTCCCTATATGCCAATGTTAACCCGATGGGAACGATATACATGAACATTCCACCAAAAACATTGGCAGGTATCATCGCAATTTGGTAATACACAGCAACTAGGAGTAGTTGATTATAGGATCCATACCACATCCAAATTGCAATGGTTGGGTTGACAAAAATGAGTAAGTTCAACACAATCCAGAACACCACAATTCCCCAATAAATCCAGTGCGTTAGACGGTATACCGAACGAATATACAATCCTTGAAACTCTTCTTCAGAACTTACCAGTGGTCTGATTTTGTCAAGAGAATCTCGAAATTTCCGATACGCGAAAACAACGCCAATCGCTGACAACCCACTATACACAGCCAGAAACACCCAGCGGGGCTCAGCGAGGAAACTTACCAAATTATCTGTCATAATCATAACTGGGATACCAAGTAAATACAAAACCAGCCCAATCAATCCAAAAAGGAACGGGTACGGAATTCTTGCCTTACGTGCCAACGTATCTAACCAGAAATCCAAATTCAAACCTCCCATATTCCCTATTTGAAAAGATACCGAAATATCTTTCTTAGCAAAAACTGCTGAAAATGAACGTAAAACTCAAAAAAACGATCTAAAAAGAAATCAAAAGCCTGAAAAGTACTCTTTGGAAATAAAACAATAAACACTTTTAAGGAAACACCTAGAGAAGCATTAGAACCCCATCGGGGGTATCAAAACGTATTGGGTGAAACCATGTCTGATACTGCTAAAACATTAGTGTTAATCGGTGGAATTCTCAACCTAATCGGTGCGCTGATTTTTATTGGGGTATTCGCCGTGATGTTCGGATGGATGCTTTTGGACCCAATGTGGGCTATAGTTGCGCTCATTGTGGGTGCCGTTTTCATTGTTCCAGCAATTCTCGGTCTCTTATTTGGTCTCCTACCACTCATGTGGCGAGATGAACCGGGAAGGCATCGCGTCGGCCTCATCATCATCGGGATTTTGACCTTAGCCTCTATTGGTGGAATCCTAATTCTGATCGGTGGTATCATCGCAACGGAAGAGGTCGCCTAGAAGCACACCGCTGCTTCACTAGGATAACTCTTCCCCCTTTTTTTTCTTTAGAAGCTCTCAGCGTATAACAAATGGAAAACCAGCTGTTCTCGCAGGTCATTTCTCTGTTCCACCACAATCGAATTTGCCACCTAACATCTTCTCAACTCTTAAGTATATAATAAGTCAACTTTGAACAACCTCTGGTGAAGAGCATGTTAGAGAAATCACCATTAACTGACTGGCATTTTCTCCTCGGAACATGGAAAGGTACCTCTG
>JABXGY010000012.1 GCA_016550395.1 archaeon
CATAGAGATGCACCCAGCTGGTTGCGAGGACTTGCCATAATTTTCAGCATTATTCTGATAGCATTAGCTGCTGTGACTCCTTTGTTCTATCTTTCCTATAATGGGTGGCTGCTTGCCGGCGCCCTCATCTTAGAAGGATTCAGTTGGATTCTCTGGATGCTCGCCGGTGGTCCACGAGGCGCCTTCAAATGGTTGGGCGTTCTCCTTGGTCTCATTCAACTAATAATTGCAGCTGTTGTTTTTGTTCTTCCTGCTTATACTATGTGGCTTATTGCAGGCGCAACGATTCTCAGTGGATTAACGCTGTTGTTCAAAGGTATTGCAGGTCAATAAATAGTGACGTCCTTATCGAAGGCGTCACACCACCCCTCTTTTTTTAATCACCACTCAAATTGAATGAGATAACGTAATAATGTTTGTAAGACCTACTCACTTATAAAGAGCAGTCAATTATTTCGGTCGAGGTTTCCTTAAAAATGGAAATTAAACAATCTCCAATGTGGCTTCGAGCCATTCAAATCATCTTTGGACTCATCGCAATAATTCTATCGTTCTGGGTCATCATCCAACCACCACTAACGACTTTCTTTATCCTAATCCTATTCTTTGCTATCGGACTTTTATTCATAGGACTTATGGCGATTTTCCGAGGAATATTTAGTAAAGACCTACCCGGTTGGCTACGAGCACTGAATATCATCGTTGGTATCCTAATAATTATCTTAATGCCTTCACCTTTCTTTGAACCCATCCTTACTGCATTCCTGCTACTCTGGTTATTTGCCTTCGGACTCATCTTTTACGGTCTCACCAACCTGATGCTGGGCTTTGCAGCACCTGATACCCCTGGCTGGTATCGAGCCCTACTAATTATCTTCGGATTCTTACTGATGATTTTTGGATTTCAAGTAATTTGGGCACCCATCTTTGGTCTCGTATTAGCAGTTTGGTTCCTATGCTTTGGACTCATCTTCGGTGGAATCGAGTTGCTCATTGCAGGGTTCACCGGACAACGACCACGACGAGCCTAGAAAATTAGTGTGTGATCCCCTTTAGATGATCACACCTTTCCCTTTTTATTTCTTTGAGAGCTGAGACCATTTTGTCGCTAGCTCATCTCGCTGAGGTCTGTAGACTTCATTAAAGAATCCACTTTGGGACAATAAAGTCGCCTTATCAAAGCCACGTATATATTCAATGGCATCACTCCATGCCTTATCAAATGCCCCTTCAAACCGAGTTGCGATTTGTCGATCAAACTCTTCTTCGGTTTGAACTTTCCCACCCATTGTAAAATACATGGGACCTTCATCAGTGGAGGCCTTGAAAGCCACTTCACTCCCCAGGTGAAAGGCTTCTGGCGTATCAGCAACGGGCTTCTCCTTTACCTCACTTCGTGACCGTTTATAAGGTTTCGTTCCTTTGAAGCCACGTTTTGCCGCAGCATAAAAAATCGCTCGATTTAGTCCCCAACTTTTTGCCGTGGGTAATTCTAAACCAAGGATGTGTGCTCGTGCAGCTTGGAGAACTGCCATAACTTGGAATCGACCAACTGCCATCAAATCACCTTTCTATTATTATTAGGGAAGATGCCCTTAGCTTTACTGTTCTCTTGGGTTTTATTTTGGAAAAAACAAATAACCAAAGTGACAATACAAAGCATAGAAAAGCATCTGAGTTGGATTCTAATGACGAAGTATCGAGTTCTGTTTCACCTGGACGAAGGCAGCAACTTTCGCTTAAAGCTAGCCCTAAGTAATATTGAGAATGTATTAGCAGATCTTGGGGAAGGAGTGGTTTCGGTAGAACTGGTTGTGAACGGTGCGGGTGTGAAACTCTTTGTGACTGAGACATGCCCAGTTCCTAATAGAATCAGGAGGTTGGTGGAACGTGGAGTTGTGTTTGCGATTTGTGAGAATTCATTAGCTGCTCAGAATCTCGGACGAGACTTTTTATTAGATACAGTTGAGTACGTGACATCTGGCGTCGGTGAACTGGTTAAAAAACAAACAGAGGGATGGGTTTACATTAAACCCTGAAATCCCTTATTAAACCATCTCAGAAGAAACACTAATTACTTCTTGAGAGTGAGTGGCTTTCCGCAGCATTCGAAGGTGCATGGCTCTGCGCAACCGCAGGTGCCTTCCGGTGTTTCACATTCTGTGCATTCGGTAACTACTTGCAGTTCAAGCCCACAGTCTTCACACGTGAAGATTTGTCCATTTTTCATTTCATGACAATGAATACTCATAATATCTTTCACCAAAGATGATGATAGATAGATGTCACTTGATGTCCCTAAATAAATCTTTATACATTACTAGAAGCAATCTTCTCCGTAATTACGTGTACCCTGCTAATTTTTATCGCATAAAGATGATTTACGACTGATTGGATGGCATCAGATGTAAATTAATTGCATCTGTTGAGGGTATACGGTCGCCATTTTGTTTGATTATTCATAAGTGAGAGAATATAGTTAACGAATACTAACAGAGAAATCATCAGTGGTATAGCGAGGAAGTTCCATTGAAGCAGTGGTAAATCTCCTAAACCATATAAAACATAGAGGGCTCGAAAACCGAAGTACACCAACATAGCAATAAGTAACAAGATGAGGTAGACAATACGAAACAGGTTCCAACCCTTTAGCTGAGTTCGCAAAACATAACCACTCCTAATGAAGGAAAAATTAAAGCTGGTTGGCTAAAGTAATTGTAATAGTTTTTGGCAAAAAGGCTTAGATAACAGCTTCTTTTTCAACAGTAGTTAGCCATTGACCCTTCTCGTTGAAAAGCTTCGCACCCTTACGGAGCAAACCTTGAAATGGTTTTTGATTACCGCAACGCCGACAAACATGCATGATTCCTTCAATTGGACCTTCTGGAACATTGTTGAGCCTAGCATATAGAGGCACATAATCATGACCTCTTATTGCGCATTTGACTGGACTCAACGTTTAGTTCACTCCAATGATGAGCCTATTCAGTCATCATTACTGGTGTGAAGACTGTGTGGGAGGAAGGGCTACTTGCTTAGAGGTTAAGGCTTTTGTGTTCCTTAACTATCTATATCTTTGTTTTTTGTCTTCTTATCACTATCCTTTGAGACGTGAAAAGCAGTTATTTTGATGCGTATAATTCATCAACAGCTTTGATAGCAGCTTCAGTTTCCTTAGATACGGCTTCCACTAAGAGAGGATTTTGTTCTCCGGTTTGTTCAGTCTCATCAGCTTGTTCACCTTTCTGGTGTGAATGGAGGTTACCATCACATGCTAAGATTGAACCAGCTTGGATGTCGTGCGTTTGTGCAAAGACAAAAAGTAATGAAGATTCCATTTCAACGCATTGGACTCGTGCACGTGTCCACCGCCCCAAAATATCTCCTTCACGATGATCGTAATAGATATCAGTTGACCAAACGATACCAGAATGAATGCGGGTAGTTGGAAGAAGACCTCGTATCGCTTTGAGGAGGGCTAAATATAACTCTGGAGTTGCAATAGCAGGGTATTCCAAGGGAGCATAATTAGAGCTAGTAAGTTCATCACGAACTGCACCTGTCGCCACGACAATATCTCCAGTTTTTAATTTAGGATTTACACCTCCACAGGTTCCAATCCGAATGAAAACTTCGGCTCCTAGTTTATAGAGCTCTTCCATGACAATGTGAGTAGATGGGGTACCCATCCCCGAAGTAGCTACTGTAACTTCAACACCTTTAGGAGTAAAAGCGCGATATGATACAAGACCCCGATAATTCCCGATTTCAGTGGAATCCTTCATCTTATTTGCTATTTTAGGGACACGATCGGGATTTCCTGCAATGAACACAATTTTCGCGACGTCCCCTTCACCCAGTCGTATGTGCGGTTGAATGCGTTTTTTCAAAAGTTCAACTCCGACTCGATTCTGCTAATGGTGTTCCTCTTTACGTTTTGCTCATTCATAAATTCTTGGTCGAAAATTGAATGGCAACTACTTCCCCCTGTGCTTTTTCAACACCTTCCGAATAGAGTGAACAGCTTACTGTAATTTTCCGTCCCTTACGTTCCTTAACTTTAGCACGTAAGGTAACTGGTTTATCCACTGGAGTTGGTTTGAGGTATTTGACAAACAAAGAACCTGTAACATAGCTTTTTGGAGAATCTGAACCAGACTTTTGTTCTTCATCTCTTCGTGCTGCGGAATTAGCAGTGTTTGTACTGTGACAATCAATTAAGCTGGCGATAATGCCCCCACAAAGGGCTCCTGGGAAGGCAAGATGATAGGGTTTGGGATGCCATGTGGCAACGGTTTCATCTCCCTCCCAATAGCTTTTTAGTTGCAGTCCATGTTCATTGTTTCTTCCACAACCCCAACACATTGTTCCCAGTTCAGACCATTGATCCTGAATTGCTTTTTTCTTCATATGAATCAAAACCGAATGTTAGTCTAGCTTTGGCAATGCGGACAGATATAGCTCGTGGTACTCCCGATTCGGACTTCTTCAATAAGCGTTTGACAGTTAGGACATGGTTTACCCGTCCGATAAGCGATTTGTGGCCATCCCGGTTGTTTTCCCCACTGACCACGATTGCCCCAAACATCTTGTTCTCCTGGACCAGGACCCCAACGAATCCCTTCTTGAAGAACATGTTGGATTGCATTGTGGAGGCGTTCAATGTCCACTATACTTAGTGTGTTTGCTTTACGGTTTGGGTGTAAGCGAGCATGCCAGAGAATATCCTGTACATAGACATTACCTATACCGGCGATGAATCGTTGATCCAGCAAGTAACTTTTAATACGGCCTTTTTTGGGTTCAAGCATTGAAGCGAGAACTTCTGAAGTAAATGCGTCACCGAGTGGTTCGATACCAAGGATTCCTAATTGTGGGTGTTTCACCTCATCTCCGGGTTTGACGAGGTGAACATGTCCAAACCACCAAAAATGTACCCAAAGTTGATCCCCGTCTTCGAAGAAGAAAACGATTCTTTCTCGTTTGGGATCCGGAATCTCAACTGACCAATGTATCCGAAGTTGACCTCCCATCCCCAAATTGAATGCTATTATCCAATCATTATCCAAAGAACTAAGCACCCATTTCCCTCGTTGCTGAAATCTTTGAAAAGAACGCCCCTTAACCTGCTTTTTAAATGTGGACTTCGAATAGTTCAAGACTTTAGGCTGATTAACCTTAGAATCGAAAATTACCTTCTCTACTAGCGCTTTATTCATGCTTTCTGCTAGGAGTCGGATATCTGGAAGTTCAGGCACATCAATCCCTTCTAAGAATTTACTAACCATTAACACTAGGACTTAGAAATATTTACAGATTATCAGAAAAGGCGGGGGGCGGAGACTAGAAGAATCGTCAACAGCTGGGTGGCATGTGACAATCCCGCCAATGCGACCATACTTCCAATAGCTTCTCGTTATCTCCGCCCATCTAAGAGAAGCAGCCCCAATATGTAGTGAAACTCTATAAGGTCTACTATACCGGCATCACGTATCTATACCATCAGATATTCAAAGTTTTTGAAGGAATGATTTGATGGCATTGTTGAATTGCTCTGGTTGTTCTAACATCACCATATGACCAGCATTTTCAATGATTACCAATTCAGTATTTGAAATACGATCAGCAAGGAATTGAAACCACTTGAGGGGTGCGAGTTGGTCTTCATCACCCACGATGACTAGGGTTGGTATTTGGATTTGGTCGAGTAGCTGTCGAACATCAAAATTATTACAAGCATTAAAATCAGCATAAGCCACTTCAGGATTACAGTGAAAACATTCCTGCTTGACAAATTCAACGAGTTCGGGATCCGCAGTAGATCCAAACCCAAGCTGACCAATAGTAAGTTCTATGCCCTCATGGTAATGGCTACGGATGCCCTCTAAAATCGCTGGAAAGACTCCCATTTTTGCCCCAGTTCCAACTAAGATAATACCCTCTAAAAGTTCACTGTAATCTAGGGCTAGCTGAAGGCTGATTGCTCCACCGATGGAGTGTCCCAGAGGAATGAAGCTATTCATATCTAATTCTTGAATGAGTTGAGCGATGATATTTGCCAACCGCTTAATAGATATCTCACCATCCAATTGTTCGGATTGACCATGACCAGGTAAATCGAGTAAAACGAGTTGACACTCCTCAGCTAAGCTGTCTTGGTATTGCCATTGGTGGTGGCTTTGCATCGAGCTATGGATTAAGACCAAAGATAATCCGTGACCCTGAATTTGATAAAATAGCTGTTTGTCTTCAATGACGTGAAATGGCATAGTTAATCGATAGTGGTCGTATGATGTTTTATTTAATCTCATCTTTCGTTATCAAGGCTACCAAATTCATTCCTCTTCAAATGCTCGAATTATCAGTTCAATAGAATATACACCTTGGTATTGATTTGTATCTAGCCCCCTGCACCTTCATAACGATGGCGCCCCCGATACCGACTAGACGCGATAGACCATATACAATGATGAGCCAAAATACACCCAGCAAAGCCAGTGATATTAGAAGTTCAGGCAGATAATAGCCTTGAAGAATCATTGCGGGAACAAAATAAAGATATTGGAAAGGGAGGAGACTTAGAACGATTTGAATAGCTGGTGGATAGAAGCTGAGTGGAATTAGCCCACCGCCTACAATGGCCATCAACAAGCTGAACAGGTGCCGTAACCACCATTGGTGACTCACCCAAAACGCTGCTAGGGCCATAGTAAAAATTAGTAGAAAGGCTATAAGATAACCGAGATAAAAGAATGGAATGAATAAGAGGATGTTGAGTAGCGAGGGTATTGGAAGTGGCAGGAAGATCATTGTGATCCCATAGGTGATAGCACCGAAGAAGAGGTAGAGGAGAGTTCGAGGGAGTTCTCCGAAGAATTTGAATCCTGCATAGTCAATTGGTTTTGCCAGATAGGATATGAGGGGACCTCGGACGATGTCTTTTTCCACTTCACCACTCAATCGATATACAGGGATAACGTGGTACATGATAACGGCAATGAAGAGATAACTAATCAGTTGTGGGAATGCAAACCCACCAATTACAGTGATCCCATTGAGAATCAAGGCTTGAAGGTAAACGATAGAGTAGACAAAGAAAAGGGCGATTAATTGGGCGGGGAAGTATGCAAAGGAAGTTAGAAATTCTATGGTATATTGGCGCATATTTCGAAATGAAATTTCAGACACTGCTAAATAACTACGAAATCGAGATCGTTGTACCATTTTCTCAGCCTCCAACAGGTTGGTACCGTTTTACCCCCTTTGTCCATAGATAGCTGAATACGACACTCCATACTAGAACGAGTACACCTGCAATCCCAAAATAGACCAATGTTAATCCTAGCGGTAGTTGACCTAACATTATCATAGTTGGAATAGTAGAGATGAAAATTACTGGCAAGATGAATGTAAGGAAGTATTGAACACCAAGTGGCATAATGTCTATGGGCATTCGGGCAAAGTTCATTTCTATAGCATCAGAGACCTCGAGTAATCCTTGATTTCGTCCGATCCAAAAAGCCAAACAGCAGAGACAGCCCCAAAGGGTGTACAAGGCTGCTTGTCCAATAAGGAGGGCGATGACACCTAGCACTAAATTTATTGGGATAACCACTAGTCCAAAAGTAATCATAGAGAGGAAAAGCATAGCTCCTCCAATCGCCACTTGTAGCAGACCTCCAGCCCAAAAGTTCTGAACGAATATTTGGTAAATTGAACTTACAGGACGAATCCGGAATTCTTCTAATCCAATCTCTGTAATATACCAGTGAACTTCCCAAAGCCCCATATACGCAAATGAACCAAACCCCCAAGCAATTTCGGTTACGCCAATCAGAAAGGTTAGCTCAGCTCGACCCCATACAACCCACCCCACACCAGTTAGAACTGGGATTTGGTATGTGATAACGTTCCAGAAGAACACATACAAGACAATGCTTATTACCGAGGTAGCGAAAGCTCCCCAAAGCTGAATTTTATCTTCTGCAGTACGAAGGAGCGAAAGACGAAGATAGCTAGGGAGTAGTTTCAGATGGCGGAGAATATCTTGAGTTCGCATTCAGGTTACCTCCAACAGTTGATTGATGGGACGTTCTTCGTCACCAAATATTTCGCGAATAATATCTTCGAGATTTGGTTCAGTAACTTCGATATCATCAACTGTCAGCATATCCATCAGTGTCTTCATGATATCACTGACATGTACTTGATCCTGATTGATTCGCAGATCGACTTGACCATTTTCGGCTTGGATATTAATTATACCTGGAGTTTCTTCGAGTTGGTGTTGCCAGTTAGCGACATTTGCTCTTTTGTAGATAATTCGAATTTTGCGTTCGTTGCTCCATTGGTGTTTGAGTTGACGTTTTGGTCCGTCAAATTTTATGTGACCCTTTGAGATCAGAATAATACGGTCACTAAGTTCTTCGACGTCGCGCATGCTATGACTACATAGGAGAACCGTAACTTTTTCGTCACGGTTCAAGCGGCGAATAAAATCCCGAATTCGTTTTTTCG
>JABXGY010000424.1 GCA_016550395.1 archaeon
GGGGGTGAAGAGAGCGACAAGGACTGAGAAAATAATTGCGACAACCAATGCGACGAGGCAGCCCAGGGAACCTTCGCGATGGGTGCGATTAGAAGCACGAAGCCAATGAGACCTAGGAGTGCAAGGGTGAGGAGGTCGCCGTAGAAGGGTGTAGTGATGCCGCTGGTGAGGATGGAGAAAAGGGCAGCAAAACAGGCGACGCCAATAGCCATGCCAAAGAACTGGAGGACTTTGATACCTGCGCGAAAGCAGCTTTCGACATCTACTCCGGGTTCATCAGAAGCTCGTAGAATTGCATCCAGCAACCAGATACCAGAAATAAAAGCTGCGATACCAAGAATGCTAGGCGTGAGAATGACAAGATAGGTTTGGATAGGACCGGCCAAGTAGGAACCTCCAGGATTACAGTATATGCTTGTGGATGAAAAGCGTTATGTTCACTTGATGTTGGAGTTTTATTGAGCTGATTAGGGGTTGATGTTAATTATTCTCTCCGATAAGATTGAATGATGTCTTCGAGTTCTTGGAAAACATCTGGTTGGAGTGGAGTTTCTTTTCGTGGTTCCGTCTCCTCAGTATCCCTTTCTTCTTGCCTTGCTTGTTTAAGTTTGACCATGATGGTTTGTATTCTATCAATATCTTGGGAGTGTTTCGAATATGACCATACATAGATGCCCCCCAAAAAGGCTACACTAAGCGCAAGGAATAGAATAAGACTGGTTAATGCCATCGACCAGGGACTTATGCCAAGCAGATATAGAAACCATGGATATTGTGTGGGAAAAATGAGGCCAGTAAATGTGACTACTTCGAGGACGAGGCTAACGAAATAACCGAACAACAGGGTAACTACAAATGTGAGTGTTAACAGGCCCAAGAGGAATTCTTTATGGAAATACTGAAATCCCCGGTAAAATCGGTGTCCCATGATCGGTGTTGCGTCTTGACGTCCTCCACCATCAATCAGGAATCTCTCAATCGAAAAAAACCCAGGTCGGTTGGGGTAATTGATGGTTTGCAACCATTGGAGGCCCTTTGTGGACAAATTGGCATACCAAAAGGCATGAACGGCACAGTAGACAGAAAAAATCATCAATATGTAAAACAAGAGATTCATCAAACTCCAGTATCCCATGAGCCATCCAATTGTCGCATTTGTCCGAAGAATGCTGAGTTGCGGTGAAAGGGCAATACTTATCGATATTGCCATGAGGGCATAGACTCCCAGCAAGGTTGCGAGAAAGAAGACAGCAAATGTCCGCGATTTACTTTCATAATTGTTTGACCATCCAAGTAATGATCGAATGAGGACTTCGTTGTTGACAGAAACTACTCTTTCATCTTCCAGCGCATCGTAATCTGGAAATGCCAATTCACCATCCCTCCTTTCAGGTGAATGTGGATTGGTTAGAAGATAGCTGTCTTTCCTTAAAAGGGTGTACTGTTATCAATTAAGATTTGAAAGGAAATTGCTAGGAGCCTTTCTGAAAAGCATGTTTCAATGCTTTCCGTTTCAAGAGCAAATCGAGAAAGTTAGTAGGTGTATGGATTATACAATGATAGTTGGGGGAACCACTCTTTCAGGATTTCTCGAATTTGTTTGTTCAAGCCCTTTATCCAGCGAGCATATTCGATGGCCTCAAGAGAGTGGGTGCCGTAGACGAGAGCACTAATACCATGTGTCGTTGTTTCGATTCGAGGAACGCGTTTAGTGGTCGTTACGTTTAGGATACCTGATACAGACTGCAGTAAGTAGATGCCGTTATTCCATCCGCACTGGGGATCTGTGATCTTGAGTGTCAGTTCTCCTTCCCTTGGTGCTGGGAGCCCAGTAAGAGCTTCTTTGACGTCTATGATGCGAACCATCCAAGGATTCCATACTTTGATTTCAATCCAGTCCTTGAGGTCCATGAACCAATGTTGAAAGTCGATTCCGTAAGGTGCCCTAATTTGTAATTGTTTGACTTGATCTCGGTGTTTGCCCAAAAAGTTGAAGAGGGCGGCTTGCGATTCAAGATTTCTCCAATACATCTCTTCAATGATGAGTTGCCCAGGTTCTTCGAAATGCATGTAGCCCTTAATTTGATATCGAGCGAGAGCCTCCACTTTGCCTTGTCTTCTTACAAAGACATAGAGGCGATTTTTATTGCGTTGTTTCCATTCTTCGTCCCGGATGTTTGGATTAAAGGCATAGCCGTGATATTTAGTAGGTGCATGATCTTGAATGAATGCCAAATAGTCTTCTTTAGCGTCAGAACCAGCAACTCGCTTAAACTTCCAGCCTTCACCAATTACAGCAGCAGAGGCTATGCGAAGACCATCCAGTGGAGCCGTTATTCGAAACTTATCA
>JABXGY010000425.1 GCA_016550395.1 archaeon
GCGATAGTTTTGTAAACTTTAAGTCTGGGGCTGAACCGATTGCCAAATATCTGAAAGCCCATAAGAACGTCAGTTGCGATTTAGGTCAAGTAGTCTTTGCAGATACCACTACCATGACTGCGGATGGCCCATGGGAATGGATTCTTCGAGGTATCTCTGGAAGTCGATGGGTAAATGATGATATCGAAGTGGAGTGCGGGGGTGGCGTAGTTCCATACGTCTTCAAGAAGAGTTCGCGCGTTAATGCCATCCAGTGGGGGATTGGATTAGAAATCGCCTTACTGGTGAATGACCCGTGGCGTGTTATTCCGAGTACAGATCATCCCAATGCAGGAACATTCATCAACTATCCATCAATTGCGGCCTGGCTCATGAGCCGTAAAGCTCGTGAGGAAGTCTTGAAAGATATCCGTCGATCAGCCAAGAAGCGTATGAATATCCCGGCTATTGATACTGAATGGTCATTGCAGGAATACATTATAGGTACTCGAGCAGGTCCTGCTCGAATCCTTGGGCTATCGGATAGGGGACACTTGGGTATTGGTGCAACTGCCGATGTGGCGATGTATGATCTTGACCCCCAGGAAGATTACAGTAACCATCCGGATAAACTAATTCGTGGACTTTCTCAAGCATGGATGACTCTTAAACAGGGACGGGTGGTTCAGAAAGAAGGACAAATGGTGGCAATACCAAAGGGGGGCACCTACTGGGTTGATGCTGAAGTTGAACCGGAACTAGCTAAGGAAGTCGAGAAGGATATTCGAGAGAAATTCATGAGCTCTTATACCATTGCCTTCGAAAACTATCCTGTTTCAAAACGATACCTGCACCGGTCAGCCCCTGTACGATTAACAGCGATTTCCTAAGTCGGAAAATTAATAACCGCTAGATAGATGCTGTGTCCCGCTTCAGTACATTTTATCATAATTAGGAGACTGGAGCGAGGGTGCATACCAATGCGAAAAGTTCGAGATTTCACACCAGCAGACGCTGAAGGACTAGCTAAGTGTATTAACGAAAGTGAAGGCGGTTGGCCTGGTGGTCTTACGTCTGGTGTACAACATACGGTTGAACATGTCATGGAAGATTATCAGCGACAAGTGAAACTAACGTGGCTCATTGCTATCGATGAACGCAATCAAGTTGCTGGTTTATCAACACTGCACCCTCACTTTGAGGATCAAGAAGCGGCATATCTCGGTTTTCTCAATGTCTCGGATGCCTTCAGAAAGAAAGGATATGGTAAAGCCCTTCTCATCGAATCCGTTGAACGTGTGAGAGCATTGGGTTACAAACGTCTTTTCCTTGGCACCTGGGCAGGGAACCTTAATGCGGTTCCTGCGTATAAACGAGCTGGGTTCTACTGGCGACCCGATACAGACGTATGGATGGACAATTACATACCCACAGTGTTAGATTTACCCATTATTCAGACCTTCTTCCAAAAGCATAACTGGTATGATAGCTTTGTTCGAAAAATCGAAATTAAACCTGATGACATGAAGCACCGTGGTCTTCACGTATACGAGCTCTGTTGGCAAGAAGATGCTGATTCACTTCGCATTATGGTTGACCGAGAAAGTCGTGGAATCACCCTAATTGAAACAAACGATTTATTTGTTGAATGTTGGGTCGCTGATCCCGAGCCTGCTCTAGGTCTTCCCATTCCGGTTGAATGGACTATCCGTAATAAGGATACAACAACACCACTTCATTGTAAATTAAAAGTGACCTTACCTAAGGGATTTCAATTACTTGAGAGCCCCTCCCCTCAAGTCACAGTCCAACCGGATGAAACTGTAACACTCAAAGGAGTTATCCAAGGGAATGTGACAGTGGTTCCACCCATCGAGGAAAAGGCAGCATTAGCTGTCAAGTCTCAAATTATGTTAGGTGAGATTCCGGTTCAATTCGAAACTGGATTACGTGTGAAACACCCCATTGAAGTATCAACAATTCCAACATCACTGTGGTGTCGACCTGGAACTGATTATACTCTTGACATCGCCATTAAGAGTAATCTAAAATCATCAGCCCAAGGAACCTTAAAACTCCGCATACCGAAGAGCTTCCTTATTAAGCAAAAGCAGTTTGAATTGTCATTATCACCCGAAGGTTACTCCGGAGTCAGTATTGAAACTTCAGTCGATCCTAATCTGAAAACTATCGCCCTCCCAATTAGAATGCATGCTAATCTCCAAGTTAATGGACAACCGCTCCGTACTCGAACCGAAACAGTATATTTGCACTGCCTAAACCGTGGTGGAGTATTAGTTACACCCTTTGATGATAAACGCCGCTTGCAGGTGCATACAGAACAATTGCATTTTTCGATTAACCTTACGAAGGGAGCACATATCGATCGACTAACTAATAAGCTGACCAAACGAGAACATCTTCGATCGCATTGCCGTGAAAGTCTGGGACCACCTTTTTGGCCCTCAGAACAAATGCAAACACACTTCAAACATGATATTCACCAGCCTTGTGATGAGATAACGAGTATTCGAACATGGATGGAGTGTAAACGATTCCCAGAATTAACGTTCTCTAAAACCTTCATAATATCTGGAAATTCAGATGTTCTTCGCATCAATTACGGATTTGAGAACAACAATTCGACGAAAACGCATGAATTCAAGTTATGGGTTTCAAGTATGCCCGGATCATGGGACAACTTGCATGTGATTCCCCTTAAAGATGGAATACTTCGAGCGGAATTTATAGAAGGTGAATTCTTTGCAACTGACCGTGAGTTACCAAAGAAACGAGAGGAATGGGCAGAAACCTGGTATTGCGCTGAACGCCCACATAAAGGTGA
>JABXGY010000426.1 GCA_016550395.1 archaeon
CAGATGCTCTCACCTATATCGATGCACAAAGCACGGCATTAATTCCAGCGGATGTCCCTGCAGTTCTTGCTGATCGATATCGATTATACCTTATTCTCCAACACTCAACCAAACCTATTGTGACAGGTACCTTTACTCTAGATGCTTTTGAAGACATGCAAAAGATGTTAGAAGCAGTAGTCGGAGGACCCAAAAAACTCCGAGAAAAACCAATAGCAATTTTCGATACTTGCCCATCAGCACCATTACAATGGAGTGAATTAACCGTCCATGATCTTCTTTTAGGAGCTGAAGCAGGAATTCCTATCGAATTAATCTCAATGCCTCAACTAGGAGCTACGGGGCCGATTACGATGGCTGGCTCGTTAGTTTTACACAATGCCGAATCATTAAGCGGCATCGTCCTCACTCAACTTGCAGCAAAGGGCTCACCTGTGATTTATGGTGGATCCCCAACAGCGGTCGACATGCAATATGGCACAGCCCGGCTTGGTGCGATTGAAAGTATTATGCTTACTTGTGCATATGCCCAGATGGCGAAATTCTATGGGTTAGCGACACATGGCTATCTTGGTTTGTCTGATGCAAAGCAAGGTGCGGATTCACAATCTGGGTATGAAGCTGCCACTGGTCTAATCCTTGGTGCCTTAACAGGCATCAATAATATCGCAGGAGCTGGGATGTTAATTTTTGAAAGTACACAAAGTTTTGAGAAACTTGTCATCGATGATGTTCTTGCAGGGATGGTTAAACGCCTTATACGAGGTATTACCGTTACTAAGGAAACCCTCGCCCTTGACGAGCTTCGAGATGTTGGTACACAAGGTGGGGATTTCCTACGACTTCGTCACACTCTAAACTGGTTCCGTAAGGAACATTTCCTACCAGGACCGCTTGTTGACCGCCAACCCTATGAAAATTGGCTTGACCGAAATAGCCCAACAAGTTATGAAAGGGCACAGAAACGCGTCGACGAAATTTTGACCACCCATGAAGGTTCACCTCTAACAAAAGCACAACAACAAGATTTAGATATGGTTGCCAAAGCCTTCATGAAACGACATAAAATCGCATCACTTCCTCAAGGCCCCAAATAAGCAGGAATAGGGTGCTTTAGACGACAAAAATGCGCTTTTATTCGCTTCTTAGGAATGTTTAATGCCTGTATTGGTGTTATGCCCTTCGCGGAATCATTTTATAATCCCCAAACCCATATCAAACACACATAAACGCGGGGTAAACCAGCTGGGAGGCAATTCTGGTTGATCCACAACGTCCTATTATTAACGAGGAACGGCATTAAACTCTTCCATCGCTCTTATTGGGCAATCGAAGTAGACCAACCAATAGTAGCAGAATACATCCAATCTCTCCGCCAGCTAGAACGCGACACTGGAGAAGATGTCGTGGTCCCTATTTTTCTTGATAATATGAAATTTATCCACAAATATGTCGATAGTGACCTAATTCTGGTGCTTATTGCCGATCATCAAGATAAAGATGAAATCCTACAGGAAAAAATCGAAACTGCAGTACAGAGCATGAAACGAAGATATGCTAAGCAAATCTGGGATTTCAAAAGCAATAGAAACTCCGAAGTATTCCAAGAGCTTGGACCTATTATCGACCAAGCTATTGTGTCCACCCTTAAAGTCGTCCTCCTCGGTGAAGGAGGAGTGGGTAAAACCACAATCCTAAAAATGCTCATGAGCCAACGAGCAGACCTTAACCACATCGCGACCATGGCTGTTTATGTTGAAGAAATGGAAACCGCGAAGCTTGGTCCTTATGAATTAGCTGTGTGGGATTTCCCAGGTCAAGAATTGCTAGTACCCAAGTGGAAGGATTATTTGCGTGGCACTGATGTGGTCATCATGGTCACGGATTCAACATTGAAGAATGTCATGTCAACACGAAAGCTAATTCCTATTATTCAGAAATGGACTGATGGAGCATTAGTTTGGGCAATTGCGAATAAACAAGATCTCAAGGATGCACTGCTTCCAGATACTGTAGCACGTTTATTGGGACTCCGAACAATTGGATTGGTAGCAATTGATCCACGGAACAAAGATCTTTTGTTTAAAACGTTGATGGGCGCTGCGGCTGAAGTCGCTTTCCCACCAGCTTAAATCTTATGTAAATTAGGTTTCACCAAGATTTTTTCTATTCATATCATAGCGTCTTGAGGTTTGCTGACGATGAAAACGTATGAGATCCTCTTTGTTGACTTCAATAGCAATTCCTACATAATTACAGTCAGAGCAAATCCATTGCTCGTGCACTATAGTGCCTGAAATGTTGGTAAGAGGTTGAATGTTGATGCTAAAACAGGCAGGGCATACTTTAACCCATGTTTTTAGATCGGAACGCATAATTTTTCCAGGATAATTTTGATCTGCATGGGTCATTTTCAGATCCTCGAACAGGGCTGGTTGGCTGGCATGATTTAAGGTTTCCGAATACGACCTTCAGGTATTCATTGCCTGCAAAGTTTAGTCGAAGGCTAATATTACACAGATTTGATTACTCCCCATTGACATTGTGGAAGATTCCGATAAGCTTCTTAGGGAAGGTCTCCCGCATATATTATCAAAGGTTTTGTCTATGCGTGCAGTCCGAGCTATTGTCCATGGTCGAGTGCAAGGTGTTTTCTACCGAGCATACACCCGGGATAAGGCTTACCAACTCAACCTTGTTGGCTGGGTTCGTAATAAGCGAGACGGTACTGTGGAATGTCAAGTACAGGGACCAGAACAGGCCATCAATGAATTTATCAAGTTCTTGTATGCAGGTTCTCCTTCATCACGCGTTGATGATGTGGATGTGATAGATATCCCTTATGATCCAAATCTTCGAAATTTTAAGATAACATACTAATAATATCATACCGAAGAGTTCTGACACACTCTTCATCGAAGCTAGAGACTCTTAAGGTGTTATGAAGCTGTACTTGCTGGTGATTTTAGTTGAAAATCCTGGGTATGATAGGTTCTGCACGTAAACGCGGCAATTGTGAGGTATTAGTGAAAAATTCGCTGATTAATGCACAAGAACAAGGTGCAGAAATTCGTGCAATTCGATTACCAGATTTTCACCTTCTCCCATGTAAAGGGTGCCTTGCCTGTGTTCTTAATGGAGAGCCCTGTCGCCTTGATGATGACATGCACGAACTATGGGAACATTTGCAATGGGCAGATGGAGTAATTCTTTCAGCGCCTACATATTTTTTAGGTCCCGCTGGGATAATCAAGATTTTCATTGATCGACTCTTCGAATACAGCCTTCAACTAGGCACCTTGAAACAGCGACCAGGCGCAATTATTGCGACAGCAGGGCTTCGCGAATGGGACCCATTCACCCTTCCGATGCTCTCAATGTTAGCTGGAATCCTACGATTGAATTTAATTGACCGGTTCATTGCATATCGTCCGGGTCCGGGTGAAGTTCTTTTAGATGATGAAACTATGCAGCGAACCGAACTTATCGGAAAGAATCTTGTAGCCCAGATCAAAGAACCAAGTCTAGAGGTAACTATTCCATCACCTTCCCACGCCTGTCCTCAATGTGGAACCCCGTTCTTCCAATTTCGAAAGGATAATTTAATTGAATGTCAATTGTGCCAAACAAGTGGAATCTTTGAACAGCGGGGAGAATCTGTCTCCATTTCTTGGAGTCCCAGGGAAGGAGAAGATCGATGGAGCCCAAAGGCGATGGCGGAGCATTTCTCCGAATGGGTACTTCGAACAGGTCCAGTCTACCAAAAACTTCGACAAGAGGTTGAACGTCGAATCCCAAGGTATGGTAAAATTCCAATTGTTTCTCGTTCAAAAAAGGGTATATAATCAAAGAGTCAAGAATCTAGTAAGATGATTTCTAAAAGAAGAGAAACTGAAAACTTTCAGAGTTGGAGTCTATTCCTCTTCATCTAGTTTGCCTTCAGCTCTAAGCTTTTCCAGGAGGGCTTTCTCTGCAGAAAGATCCACTTCTTGACGTTTTGTCTCTGGAGCGTGGTCAAGTTTCGCGCCTTTTTTGATTTCACGCTTTAATTCCTCTGTCAGAGACCCTGTTTTATTTTCTTTTTCACTCATACCTATCACCTCAATCGCTTGGGTATTAGTGCCATTCGTCATCTGATGGAACAATAATTAGTTTTAGACCATTTCACAGAGGGATAACTACTTGTCAACAACGTTGCCAATGGAAGCTGAACTATAGCTAATTCGTGGACTTTGTTTAAGTCGTTC
>JABXGY010000427.1 GCA_016550395.1 archaeon
GAAACCGCGTTACATTATGTAAATGCGGTAAGTCCCTAAACAAGCCCCTTTGTGACGGATCCCATTTCCAAACATAATGCGTGCGCGCGCGCATGCACACGAATGAAGGTTCACTTTCAAACGATCGATCGACCGTTCTGGCTTCTAGTTCAGGTCTAGTCCGGCGATCGATCGCGCGATATGTTTAGACCCAATTCCATGCGTACCATACCGTCAGTGCATTGAATCCCATGCTTGCAATCAACAAGACTTTTTCATAGGTTGGGTATCCACTCAAGCTAAGTAGATTAAAACCAATCCAGAAAATGGCTGCGATGATGTTTGCCCATCGATTCAGAGGATAATTCAATATCAGGGATAAAACAGCCATAACGATAGGTATCAACATTAATATTGCGATTCCCATCCACATTGCCTGAGTCACTTGCTCTCCGAACATTTTCTTTGCATCGCCAGTAATAATGCTAAGCACGTCTCCCCAAAGATAAGTTAACATGGTAGCTATCCATAATACTGAAAGGACTATTTTCACATCTTCCATAATTCAATCACCGATGAGCTAGTCATGTTCTATAGTTATTACTATTTTTCCTTGGGGATTTCCTTCTCCATAATACCGGACAGCTTCAGCAACCTCACTTAGCGTGTAATGTCTATCTATGACAGGTACGACCTTGCCTTGTTCAATAAGCTCTTTCATAAACACCAGATCCTTGAAGTTTGGTTTATGCGACAATTGAATTACCTTCTTACCCCCAGTCATTGAAATCAATGGACCTAGGAATAGGGCGCTCGGGTTAAATGCGACTGCAACATAGCTCCCTTTGGGAGTTAACGCACGAGCATAATCTGAGGCCGAGCGATTTGCCACAATATCAAGGATCAAGTCATAACGTTGCTCTTTTTGGGTGAAATCTTCTTGAGTGTAATCAACGACATTGTCCGCACCAATCGAGCGCACCATGTCTATCTTCTTCGTGCTGCACACGCCAGTCACTTCAGCCCCGAAATACTTGGCAAGCTGCACCGCAAAAGTCCCATTTCCACCAGACGCACCATTGATCAGAACCTTCTGCCCTGGCTGAATCTGTCCCTTGTCTCGGAGACCTTGCAGGGCGACGACTGCCGCCTGAGGTACTGTCGCTGCTTCGTCAAATGGCAAATTGGTCGGTTTGGGGGCTAGATCTTGAGGCTTGTTTAAAGGAACAGATACATACTCAGCATAGGCTCCAAAACCACAATCTCCTAGGGTCCCGAATACCTCATCACCTTCCTGAAACTGATTGACGTTTCTGCCAACCCCTTCAACCCGCCCCGCTATGTCACATCCGGGTATCTTGTATTTTGGTTTAAGCAACCCCAGACCTAGGCGAACCATGAACGGCTTACCTCTCACGTAGGCCCACTCAGCGTAATTTACGGTTGCCGCACGAACTTTCACCAGTACTTCATTTTCCTTGGGAACCGGCTTTTCTACCTCTTTGAGCTGAAGAACATCTTCTGGTGGTCCATATTTCTCCAATACAATTGCTTTCATTTCAGCATCATTCCTTATCTTATTGTGCTTAACCTTTTTATCTTAACCGAATTACCACAATTCTGGAAAGAAGAATGTTGGTTGGTTGGTTGGATTAAATTTTAACCCCCAAACCCAAACCCAAATAAGAAGGAATTAATAGGAGTTATCTTGCGAAAAAACTAATTAAAACCACACTAGTCATTCTAGTGATTGGAGTTGTAATAGCTACCGGAGCATTCTATCTTACGAGTCAACTGAGAGGTTCAACAGAGAGATTTGGAATTTATCTTTTGAAGAACAATGAACAAGTCTTGTCTGATGAGGAAATCGTGTGGTATGACGAGACCAGTTTCGAAATCAAACTGACTAACGAAGGGGCTAAGAAAATTGAAGCGTTGAA
>JABXGY010000428.1 GCA_016550395.1 archaeon
ATGTTGGACAGCCAAATAATTGTCAGCACCATCAGTGTAAGGGTACTATAGATTAGTAGCTGCCCTAGAAGCGAGACCTGAAGGGCAAGTAGAAAAGGTGAGAGTAAGAGTGGTGCAAAAACAAGGACGTACAACGTATAGTTAGGTATCTTTCCAAGAAAGGTTCCAACAAGGATATCACGGGTTTTGATGTTACTGGCAAGGAGAATCTCCCATTGCCCAATCTTAATCTCTGATAGTGCCTGACTCAAGGGGAGAATAAGGAGGAGCATCCACAGTAATAGCATCACTACACGCATCAGCCCCGGTAACATGACTTGGAGTATTACACGAATTGGAGTTATAGGAGTAAGGAACTCTATCACGAGCTCCACTACTAATGGGGCAAAATAAACTGCCCAGAGCAATCCAAGGCTAAGTACTAGGCCCATGAAGAGTTTCCGATGGCCCTTGAATCTTGCAGTCAAGACGAAGAATTCCGCCTTCGCGATCTGAAGCCATTTATAAACCATCTCTGCTACCTCCATGTAAGTAAGGTTTGGCGGTCGACCTTGCCACCGATGATTTTGAGATAGGCTTCTTCAAGATCCCGCGTTTTTGTTGATTCAATTATTTGCTGGGGTGAATCAACGATCACTAATTGCCCTTCATTGATAATACCAATTACATCACACACGTCCTCAGCGAAGCTGGTAATGTGTGTGCAGATGAAAAAGCTCGTTTCATTTTCCTCGGCCAGAAGGAGTATCAAATCCTTTACTAGGGCTGAAGCCGCGGGGTCAAGACGTGACGTTGGTTCATCCAAAAACACGAGTTGCGGATCGTGCAGTAACGTCGAAGCCATGAGAACCTTCTGCTTCATCCCAGATGAATAAGATTCAAGTAAATCATCTTGGCGACCTTCCAGTCCCAGAATGGCAAGAAGGCGGTCAATCCGTTGATGAAGCGAGTCTCCATTGCGACCATTGAGTGCTCCGATAAACTCGAGGAACTCCACAGCAGAAAGCTTGGAATAGAGGCCAGGCGTTTCGGGCAGAAGGCCCGTTACAGCCTTGATCGAATTACGCTGGGTAGATACGTCATATCCACAAACCGTGCCAGTGCCACTTGTCTGTTTTAAGAGCCCTGAGAGAATGCGAACCGTCGTGGTCTTCCCAGCTCCATTCGGACCTAAAAAGCCAAACCGACTACCCGATTTCACTTCTAAATCGAGCTCTTTGACCGCCTGAACAGACCCAAAGGTCTTCGTCAACCCTTCGGTTTTGATACAGATGCGGTTGTTCACCATCTATCACCGAAGGAGGAGAGAACTCGGTTTAATATAAGCAGCTGTGGATTAATTCTCCATAGGTATAAACATTCCAAATAAGTCTTCAGAAACCAGGAAAATAGCGTATAATGCAGAGGGAAACAATCGCCTCCAACCTCCCGATAGGTCAAGTCAATTCAATGAACCATTTTTTCCAGTTGTATTTTGATCCCTTGGGCTTTGATCACAATTACTATTGGCTTCTCCTGCACGATGGATGGCAAATTTAAGTGCGAGGGGTCCAGAGATTTGGAAAATAAGCGTTGATATCCCAATAACACCGACGATGAGAAAAGCGTAATTTGGAAATCCTAACTGATTTAGTCGATCCGCGATTACCACGCTCAACCCTACTGCAACACCTGCTTGGCTAAAAAGGCATAATCCAAGATAGTGTTTAATCGTTTGAGGGTTATCACCAATATTTGCGGCTAAACGGGTTCCAAAGTATTTTGCTATGCCTCGCCCGATTACATAAAGGATGGTAGTTGTAACAATAAATATGCCCCCGATTGCTATCACTGCTGGATCAACCATCCCGGCACCAAAGAGGACAAAGAAAAAGAGGATTATGGGGCTAGTGATTTTTTCTGCTTCATTACTAAGCTCTTGTGCCTCCTTCGGTATACGGTTACCAACCACTATCCCCAAAATCATACAAGTGAGAAGAGAACTAAAGTGGAAAAATTCTGCAATTCCAATAACGAGAAGAATCACACTAACTAACAAAAGGATATAACGTGCATGATCTTCCACACGTTTTAATACAAACACAAGAAGAAATCCGACACCCACTCCCAAGGCCAAGGACAAACCAATTTCAATCACAGGTGCTGCAAAGAGAAGAGGTAATGGCAATACTACTGGGACGAGAAACAACAAGACGATATTCATCGTAATACTAGTAAGGATAATCGCGATAACATCGTCGATGATAAGTGTGAACATAACTGCATCCGTGACAGGTCCATGGCTTTTGAATTCCCAGATTACATCTGCGGTAGCTGCAGGCGCAGTAGCACTAGCTAGACCGGCTAGTAGAATCGCCGGTATCGGATCACGAAGCCAGAAAAAAACAAGCGTAAATACAAGGAGAGCCGAACCAAGACTTTCAGCTAAGATAATGGGTAACAAGTTACGGGACTGTTGTCGAACTTTATTAAACTTGAGTTCATTTCCAATGTTATAACCAATGAATCCCAGAGCCACAGCCGTAACCACCGGTGAAAGAGCAAGAAGCCTTTCATCTATTAGACCGAGAAAGAGGGGACCAAGGACAATCCCTGTCAGGATAAAACCCAGAACTTGCGGGACTCCTACACGACGCTGGATTTCCGCGCTTATCACTGTGAGAACAACAACTAGGCTGACAACTAATAGTAGCGGAAGATCAATTACAAGTTGTAGCATAAGAGGTCACTAATTTTACTGTAGTCAGAGAAAAATACAAATCTGAGATTATTTTTATAAACTTATTCCTATAATAAACCGGAGGTATCTGCTTTGGATTTGAAAGTGCTTGTTCGTCTTCGAAATTTCGGAAGTTGGAATAAAATGGGTAAAAAACACTACTTTGTCAAAGGTGCCAAAAAATTAAAATCATAAAATTCTCGCTTTTCTTTCACAAAACACCATTGATGGTGAATAATAATAGACGGGCTTCTGATTTTCTGGATACTATTAATTCTAAGCCTTATCGCTGCATTCCTTGATTCCGCCGTCGGTATTGGCTATGGCACACTTCTCACACCACTTCTTATTTTACTCAACTTACCCATATTAGAAGTCATTCCCGCCGTTCTTTTCGCCCAAATCATCGCAGCCTTTATTACTGCTCTCTACTACCACATTCTTGGAAACGTTACCTTCACCGCAACATCTGACGACACCAAAATCGCCCTCAACCTTTCTCTAGCAGGAATTATGGGGGCTATAATAGCTGTCACCATCTTCCTCAGTTTTTTCATTGTACACTTGGATTTACTCCAGGTCTACATTGGCATCGCCTTAATCCTCATTGGCATATTGGTACTAACCAAAATTCATTGGCGCATCACCCCAGGACGGATCTTCGCCATCGGTCTAATCGCCGCCATCAACAAAGGAATCAGCGCAGGAGGCTACACACCCATTGTCGCTGGCGGACAAATACTGCATGGACGAAACGGCAAACGAGCTATCGGCACATCCATGGTCTCTGAAACCGTCACCAGCCTCATCGCCGTCATCCTCTACATCACATTCGGTCACCTCATTCTCGACCCCCTTTTCCTCAATTTAGCCCTCCCTCTCGTACTGGGCACCTTGGTTGGTACCCCTCTCGCCAGCTACTTCGTCAAACGCACATCCAGCCACCGCATGATGCTCCTCATCGGAAGCACCATCATCATCCTCGGAATGTTTACACTACTTAAAACAATATTCACTGGGTCACCATGATAGTAAGTACTGTGGTACAATCATTTTTCACGTCATTTGTTAAAATTAGCGATGCTTTCGACAGCCTGCTAAACGACGAATAATTCATTTAAAATTGGATTTGGGCAATATTCTGCTGTTCATTTTTTGTGAGTTGATTGGGATAAATCGATGACATGCACATTTACTAAAAACTGTCACAATGAGCCTTTTTTGGTTACAAAAGATCCACTCCTCGATGTTGGATTTTAATATCTGATGTTTTGTAAATAGAGCTATGTCATTGGTAGCTGTGGTTAAGGGAGAACGGGGCATTGAACCCGTTGTTAGGGCAATGGA
>JABXGY010000061.1 GCA_016550395.1 archaeon
CAGATTGCCCTGCTCTATCTCAATATCATCAATTTCGATTCCGCATGTAGCGATGTACGGGAATACGCGCTCAATGGAATCAAGATTTTTTCTCAAAGCGAGGCTTGTAAATCGGATACCATCTATGATGACGGAATCGACACCTTTCTCTTCTATGAAAGAAACCTTATACAGTGCTTTAGGCTTTCCTATTACCTGAACCTCATCTACAAGGTCCTCGAACTCTTTGGCACGATCAGTATCGCGTCTGATATTTAATGTGCCAAATAATTGATTCGTGTTGAAACTAAACGGAATGTCTGTGAGTGAAACCATGATAACCTCCTTTGAGCATACCTATTGACCTTACCATGATTCATTTTCAAGCCTTCATGGAACTGCTTTTAAACGTTCTCTCATGAAGAGTGATAAGAACTCGCTTTTGGTGAAAAAAAATAAAGGTATCGGGGGTTGTGTGTCAACTTTAATTTATACACTCCATATTGGGGATGGGATCTTGGTGTCGATGTTTTTGAAATGAGTGTTGAGGCGAGCATATTTTGGACAGGTATTTGAGGGTTGGGCAGTCATGGAGGGAAATTGGATGGGGCTCAATTGGTATGGAATCCCAATACTTTAAAGCTTTGGGGGTGGTGAATGACTCTCTCCCGCTTGTCGCTCATTATGTTGCTTCAGAACTAACGTCCCCTATTTTTACTCTAACGCTCCAAATCACGAGCCAATAGCGCGCCCTACCCGGAAATTTGCGGCTTAACAAAGGGCATTTATCAGCTCCAATTTTAAACCATAACCAACCTTAGCAAATTGTGCCGCTTACCCTCCGAAGGAAGTGATGTCTACTCGACCTAGGGTTGGTCGACCTTTCTCTGAGTCCATTAGCCAGCAAAACTTTCGAATGCTGGTGTCAGAATACCTTGTGCCTGTGGACAATACACATATGACGACACTCTCCCTATTTTCATTGCTCTTAGGTCTTCAGCGATCTGATGTTCTCCTAAATCCAATTTCACATCTTCTCCCCTCTTGGAATAGCCCATATCTCTTTCGCTAACCACAAATTCACTTCGCAATATATACCCGCGTCGATAGGTGATTGAGTTGACGCGAAACCTGGGGACCCTCTTCAATTTTAACTTTCGACCACGTAATGTGAGTATATGTTGGTTATCCGCCTTCAACTCACATGTTATCCAATGGCCTTCTTCAACAAATTCGATCCCCGCTACAAACTTGGGATACCCTGCAAATTCAGCGCCGACTTCCCGAGCGATTTCTGTTGTCACTGGAAGATAATAACAATATATCATCATAGGTTCTGGCATTCTTCGAAGAATTCCTGTAAATATCGGGGTTTCTTTATCTAGAGTTACTGGAATACCTATAGATACTTCGTTGTATGGACCTATATCGGATTCTCGATATTGAAATGCTGTTATTAATAAAGCTCCATGCCACGGCGTTATTCGATATGGTTTCAGCCTTCTTGATGGAAGAATGGCATTCATTCTTTCAATCGGAGCTAGTATCCCTATAGTCAGCTGCATGATGTTTTGAAAAAACATAGGTACATACAATTGATATTGTCTCCTTGGAACCTGGGTGTGTTCTATCTCTTGAAAGAAATCATTCCCACTCATTTTGCCCTCCTTTCTCAAATGCTGAGTTGCGTATCTCAGACTAATTAGGGTAGTAGAACTCTCCAAGGACATGGTTTAATCCCTGGAGGCTCTATATCAGCATTTTCTGAAGCCCTATTCTCATGGGTCACTCCAGAAGGTTTCCGTTCTTCCAAAGGGATAATGATTTTTCTTTAAGGAGATAGGTATTGCGAAGAAGTCCCTAACCGTGGCAGCTAAGGCAGTGTTAAAGAGTATTTTATCTTCCAGGGTGAGATATCCTACATCTGGAGGAGTTTCAGAGTTTCACAGAGCGAAATATATCCTCCAATTCTATCTTCAATTCTATACACCAAGGATCAGATGTCAAGACGAAACCAGTGAAGCTGAGCGATGGGCAATTAGTCCTGACTGAACTATGGATTTTCCGTTACTCCTCATCCGGTGCATGTTTCTACCACAAATCAATAAGATTGGAAAATAATTTAGCGTGTACGCTGAGAGATTTTCACAATCTGGACGTACGAGGGGTTTTAAGATTGAAATGAGCTATTCGGCGGAAATTGGATGGGGCTAAATTGGAGGTTAAACTCTAAAATTAATGCTTTGAAGGTGGTTAAAATTCAAAATTAAAGTCTGACCCCACTTCTTTTTTTGCAACGTAGGTAACAACGTCCCCTATTTTCCA